>NZ_JAJNAN010000049.1:0-20980 GCF_022227565.1 Ectothiorhodospira sp. 9100 | reverse complement strand
GAAATTGCTCAGTGTCTGCCCCGCCTGCGCCTGTTCCTGATGGGTGCGCATGCGCAGCAGTTGAATGTAGTGATAGGCATTGAGCCAGGCGGCCACGTCCTCGCGCTTGAGCACGCCGGCCTCCACGCAGGCCTCCAGGCGCCGGCTGGTGTTCACCTCCGGGATGCGGTGGGCCAGGGCATAGATCCGGGCCACATCGACGATGGGCGTGGCGCCGTTCACCTTCATGTCCAGGCTGCGGGGGTGATCCCCCCGTGAGCTGACCTTGAAGTCCCCCAGCAGTCCCAGGGGGGGGCGCAGACGCAGCGCGTTCTCGGCCATCTGGCGACGGAACCGGCTGTTCTTTGCCGTCTTTTCCAGGAACCATTGGCGCAGTTCCTCGGCGGGGCCCTCGTTGCCCAGGATGACCCGGAAATCGAAATAGATATTGGCGTTGAGCAGATGCTTGGGGGTGCCCTGATCCACCCATTGGGTGAAGCGTTGACGCCATTCCTCGGGCGTGAGGCAGCAATCGGGGTTGGAGGCCATCACATTACCCCGGCACAGGGGATAGCCGCACTGGTCCAGGGCCTCATTGATGCGCTGGGCCAGGGGCAGCAGACGCTGCCGGGCTGCATCGGCGGTCATGCCTTCGGGGGGCACGAAGACGATGCCATTGTCCTGGTCCGTCTTCAGGGTCTGTTCCTGTCGGGCTTCGCTGCCGAAAGCCAGCCAGTCGAATTCGGGGATATCCGACCCCTCATCCTGCAGACAGATCTGGATGACCCGGCGGGTGATCTGGTCGTTGAGCAGGGTGATGATCTGGGTGATCTGATCCACGCGCACACCCTGGGCAATCATCTGCCCCACCAGCAGGTGCACGTCCCGGCCCAGGCGAGCCAGCGTCGCCACGTCCTCGGCACCACTGACCGAGCGGCTCAGATTCACCAGGCCCACTCGTTGCAGGGAGAACAGATCCCGCTCGGAGATCACACCGGTGAGGCGGCCTCGCTCCACGATGCACAAGTGGTGGAAGCCGTGGCTGGCCATGAGCATGGCCGCTTCAAAGGCAAATGCCTTGGGGGGCAGGGTGATCGGGTCCCGTGTCATCACGGCACTGATGGGTTCGTCCAGTCCGACCTCGGGCAGGGACACCCGGTTGAGTAGATCGTGCAGGGTGAACACCCCCAGCGGGCGTCGATCGTCATCGGTGATGACCACGCTACCCACGCGCTCATCGTCCATGGTCCGCAGCGCCTGGCGGATACGGGTTTCGGGCCGGCAGACCACGGGGTCGCGACGGATGCGTTCCCCCAGGGTGATATTGAGTGAGGTATCGCCACCCAGTCCGGCGGCGGCGCTGGCCTGCACCTGACGCCGCACCTTGTCCAACAGGTTGGCCAGACGGCGGGTGCAGAAGTCCTGGAACTCGGAAGACATCTTGAACAGTTTATTGAAGTCTTCCCGGTCCAGTTCAAAGCAGAAGGTATCCTCCGCCGCCCGGTAACGGGTACGCACGGCACGCCGCCCCACGAGGGCGCCCACGGGGAAGCACTCCCCCGGGGTCAGTTCCCAGGCGGTGCTGATGACATGACCGTCATCGTCCACCGGTTCGCCCAGCACCCGGCCCTGCTTGATGATGTAGAAGCGGTTGGCCGGCCCCATCTGGGGTGCGGTCACCTGCTCATCGCGGGCATAGAAGACCAGCTTGAGACGCTTGGCAAGAAATTCCAGGTGCACGAGATCCATCTGGTCGAACGGCGAATGCCGCCCCAGGAACTCCATCACCGGGATCAGTACACCCTGAGGGCGTTCTTTGCCGTTGTTGTGGTCTGTATGCATGCGTAACCGGATGAACCGTGGCTGTACAACCGGTTATGCAGAGATCGTGCCTGGTGGGTGTTACTCGTAGAAACAAGGGGTTAGGGAAGGGGGTGGTGTGACGAGGTGTTACCTGGGGTAACGGGTGTTACCTTTGGTAGCGTCGAACCGGGGTCGGCTCCGCGTTCATCCCTTGGGCCGGGGAAGCCCCATCCGGGTGCGACGCTCCCACAGGGCCTTGCGGCTGATGCCCAGGCGACGGGCGAGCTCGGTTTCCGTCATATGGGCCTGGTTGTCCAGCACGAAGCGCCGGAAATAGTCCTCCAGGCTGCTGTGGCCCGGGTCGCTCTTGTCCACCGGTGGGGTCAGGGCCAGGTGCTCGGGCTTGATGCGATCTCCATCGGCCAGGATGACGGCTCGTTCGATGGCGTTCTCCAGTTCGCGCACGTTGCCGGGCCAGGTATGGGCTTGCATGGCCTCCAGGGTTGACGCATCCAGGTTGACCAGGGTGCGTTTGAGCCGCCGACAGGCCTTATCCAGCAGGAATTCCGCCAGCCGCGGGATGTCTTCTCGGCGCTCGCGCAGGGCGGGCAGGGTCACTTCCATCACCTTCAACCGATAGTACAGGTCTTCCCGAAAACTCCCCTCACGGACCATGGTTTCAAGATCCCGATGCGTGGCGGCCAACAGGCGCAGGTCCACCTGACGGCTGCCGGTGGCCCCCACCCGACGGATCTCGCCATCCTGCAAGACGCGCAGCAGGCGCGACTGGGCAGCCGGTGTCAGCTCGCCGATCTCATCCAGGAATAGGGTGCCGCTGTCGGCCGCCTCGGCCAGACCCTGGCGGGTCTGGGCAGCGCCGGTGAAGGCCCCCTTCTCGTGACCAAAGAGTTCTGATTCCAGCAGGCCCTCGGGGATGGCGGCACAGTTCACCGAGACCAGAGGGGCCTGGGCACGGTGGCTCTTCTTGTGAATGGCCCGCGCCACCAGTTCCTTGCCCGTCCCCGACTCGCCCCGGATCAACACGGTGGTGTCGGTGGGCGCCACCTTCTCCAGGGTCTTGCAGATCTGCTGCATGGCGGGGGATTCCCCCACCATGCCTTCCACCGGGTAGGCCTGTCCGATCTGGGACTGAAGGTGGGCATTCTCACGCTCCAGTTGATACTGCTTGAGGATGCGGGCCACGCACAGCAGCATCTCGTCGTGATCGAAGGGTTTGGCGATGTAGTCGGCCGCCCCGTGCTTCATGGCCTCCACTGCCGAGCGTACGCTGGCGTAGCTGGTCATGATCAGTACGGGCGTTTGCGGGCAGTGGTCCACCATGGCGATGCCCTCGCCGTCAGGCAGCCGCAGGTCACTGATGACCAGATCAAAACATGTCTGCTGGCATTGCACCTGTGCCTGGGAAAGGCTGTCCGCCTCGGCCACCCGGTAGCCCTCGTGCTCCAGCAGACGCCCCAGGGCACGGCGGATCACCGCCTCGTCCTCGACGATAAGAATGCGGTTCAAGCCATGGTCTCCTCTTCTTCGATGGCCGGCAGTCGGATGCTGAAGCGCGTGCCTCCCTGGGCATGGCTGTCGGCATACACCAGGCCACCATGATCCTGAATGATGCTGTACACCACCGATAGCCCCAGGCCGGTGCCTTCCCCCGGCGGCTTGGTGGTGAAAAAGGGTTCGAAGATCTGGTCCAGCAGGCCTGAGGGGATGCCGGCGCCCTCGTCATCCACGTGGATTTCCACACCTCCGGGGAGGCGGCTGCCACGTATGGCAACGCGGTCGCCTGGGCTTGAGGCCTGCAGGGCATTGTTCACCAGGTTCACGAAGACCTGCAGCAATCGCTGATGATTGCCGCGGGCCTTCAAATCTTTGGGCACCTCATTGATGCAGGTGACCTCGCGACCCACGTCACTGAGCTTGATCAGCTGCAGCGCCTCATCCACGCAGGCGTTCAGGTTCACCGCCACCGGTAGGGGCCGCGGTGCCTCGCCCGCATGACTGAAGGTGATGAGTGACTGCACGATGTCATTGATGCGCCGGGTCTGTTCCAGGATCTGTTTGACGGTCAGGTCCACCTCGGCGGGGTCCTGCTCATAGCGCAGGTTCTGGGCCAGCGAGGTGATGCCGGTGAGTGGATTGCCGATCTCATGGGCGACGCCGGCGGCCAGGCGGCCAATGGAAGCCAGACGGTCATTATGGGCCACCTCGCTCTCCAGGTTGTGCAACTCGGTGAGGTCTTCCACCAGGACCACCATGCCCCCCAGACCATGCGTGGCCGAGTGGCCCAGGGTCGGGGATTCAATGGCGGCCTTGTGGAGATTGAGCCAGCGGTAGCGGCCATCCACGGAGATCTGCAGTTTGTACAGGTGCTTGTCATCGCCATTGATGAAGGTACGCAGCACCCCCTCCCAGGGGTCTTTGAGGGCATTCAGGGGCTGACCCACGGCATGCGCGGCCTCGATGCCGGAGATCATGGCCATGGTGTTGTTCCAGATGAGGATGTCTCCCCCCGGGTCGATGGAGCAGACGCCCAGAGGCAGTTCATGCAGCACCTGCCGATGGTAGCGGCGCAGGGTGTCCAGTTCCGCCGCCAGGCCGCGCAGCCGCACGGTGGAATGCTCCAGTTGTTCCTCCACGAACCGCAGGCTGTCGGCCAGGGCCACCTGGGCCTGGGGGGCCACGTTCAGCTGGTTATCCACGATCATCCGTGCCAGCAGTGGGCCCATCAACCCGGAGAGATTGCGCTCCAGATGGGTGCGCAGTCGGCGCAACTCGCCGGGGCGCTTTTCCGAGGGCTGCATGCCCATGTCTGTCAGGGCCCGCTGGATCTCCAGGTGGGCCGTCTGGGGGCCGATCACCTGGGCCAGGTGAGACTCCAGTTGCGCCACATTGCGGGCATCGGCGCTCACCCCGGTCGGTGAGAATTGTTCCCGACGACAGGCTTGGGCTGCCTCGGTCTCTTCCCGGGTCGGCCGGGTCAGCAAGGACCCGATCACGAACAGCACACTGTTCACGGCCAGTGACCAGAAGGTGGCAAAGGCCCAGCGGTTTTCGTCCTCGGCGCCCATGAATACGGCAAGGTTGAAGTTGATCATGGGCAGGCCGGACTCGTGGATGACCGGGATGATCAGTGCCAGCACCCAGACGGTGATGCCTCCCAGCAGGCCGGCAATGAAGCCAATGCGGGTGGCGCGCGGCCAGAACAGCAGGGCCAGGTAACCGGGCAGGAACTGAGCCACGGCCACGAAGGAGATCAGCCCCACCTGCACCAGGCCCTGGTTGAACTCCAGCAGCCAGTAAAAGCCGTAGCCCAGGGCAATGATGAGCAGGATCAGCAACCGCCTCCCCCAAAGCAACCAACCGTACAGGTTGCTTTGGGGTAGGGTCTGTTGATTCACATGGGCGGGCAGGATGAGGTGATTCAGGCACATGGCGGCCAGGGCCAGGGTGGTGATGATCATCATGGCGCTGGCGGCGGAGACTCCGCCGATGAAGGTGAATAGGGCCAGCCAGCCCGCGCCACCGTCTACCGGCAGGGCCAGCACGAAATAGTCGGCGGGGGTTTCCAGGGCGACGGCCTGACCGGCCCATAAAATGAGTGGGATGGGCAGGTTGAGCAGCAGCAGGAACAGGGGCAGACCCCAGGTGGCCACGCGCAGGGCGTGGGGATCCATGTTTTCCACAAACAGCATGTGGAACTGCCGGGGTAGCAGAAAGGCGGCGGCAAAGGCGAGCAGTATGAGGGTGAACCAGGGGCCTTCGCTGACCGGGGAATAGAGTGCCTCCAGGGCCTCGGGGTGTTCGGTCAGCCAGGTATTGAGCCCACCCCAGCCGCCAAAGATGCCCAGCAGGGCAAAGGCCCCCACCATCAGCAGGGTCACCAGTTTGACGGCGGATTCGAAGGCAATGGCCACCACCAGGCCCTCGTGTTTTTCCCGGGGGGTGATGTGGCGGGCGCCAAACAGGATGGCGAACAGGCCCAGGGTGGCGCAGAAACCCAGGGCCAGCAGATTGGGCGGGGCCTCCTGGGTGAGTACCGAAACCGAGTCGGTCACCGCCTTGATCTGCAGGGCCAGGTAGGGAAGGATCCCGGCCAGCATGAACAGGGTGACCAGTAGCCCGGTCCACTGGCTGCGATAGCGAAAGGCGAACAGGTCCGCCAGGGAGGTGAGCTGGTAGTCGCGTACCAGTCTGAGGATGGGGGCGAGCAACAAAGGGGCCAGGATGAAGGCCAGGGTCACTCCCAGGTAGATGGTGAGGAAGTTGTAGCCCTCGCTCTGGGCGAAGCCCACACTGCCGTAATAGGTCCAGGTGGTGGCATACACGCCCAGGGAGAGCACATACACCATGGGATGGCGCACCAGAGCGGTGGGCAACCAGCCACGTTCAGTGGCGTGGGCGATGAAGAACAGCAGGGCCAGATAGGCCACGCCCGCTGCATAGAGCACGCCGATCTCAGAGATCATGACGCCCACGTCCCAGCTGGATCAGAATCCCCAACCCGATGAGTCCGCCCCAGAGGAGATAGGGCAGATACCAGGGCATCCCCGGTCGCGACCACCAGTCCACCAAGGGCGAGGCAAACAGCAGCACGCCCAACAGAAACAGGATGAGGGTCTTGTCCAGGGCCGACATGGTGTAACCAATGGTAACGGGTGGCAGGGCGTAAGCATGCCGGATGCAGGTTGATTTGGCCAAGTAACAGAGGGATTGCGGCAAGCGGGAGTGCTCTAGCCCCTCTCCCGCTTGCGGGAGAGGGGTTGGGGTGAGGGAACGTACTTTTCCCGGGCCTCTTCCAGCAGACTGTCCACACTCACCCCGGCCTCAGCCCCTCCCAGCCCCAGAAAATCCAGTGCCCGTCCCAGGTTCTCCCCCGGCGTGGCATCATCCACCGCCGGGGCGTGGGTCTGTTTGGACAGTTTGGCACCCCCGTGATCCAGAACCACCGGGTGATGCAGATAGATGGGTGTGGGATACCCCAGCAAACGTTGCAGATGAATCTGCCGTGGCGTCGAAGCCAGCAAATCCATGCCCCGAACCACATGCGTGATGTCCTGGAATGCATCGTCCACTACCACGGCCAGCTGATAGGCCGTGAGCCCGTCAGCCCGGCGAATGACAAAATCACCGATCTGGCTTGCCAGTTGCTGACATACCTCGCCCTGGGCTCGATCGCAAAAACGAATGGGGTCATCGTGCGTACGGACCCGCAGGGCCCGGGGCGACTTGCCGGCGGGCAGACCGTCGCGACAGGTGCCCGGATAGACCGGGCCTTCCAGCCCTGGTTGGGCCAGGGCAGCCATCTCCCGACGGGTGCAGCCACAGTCATAAGCCCAGCCCCGATCCCGCAGGCATTGCATGGCGTCGGCATAGGCGTCGAGCCGGGTGCTCTGGTAAAGCACCGGTCCATCCCAATGCAGGCCGTGGACTTCCAGGGTGCGGAGGATGCGATCGGCGGCGCCGGGCTCTTCCCGGGGAGGGTCCAGGTCTTCCATGCGAACCCGCCACGTGCCGCCGTGGGCGCGGGCATCCAGCCAGGAAATCACGGCCGCGACCAGGGAGCCGAAATGCAGCGGGCCAGTGGGGGAGGGGGCGAAACGACCTGTGTAGGCGGGGTTCAAGCGTACGGTCTTGGGCGCGACAAGGCGCGCGGGAGCTTCAGTGCGCGGCATCCGACGCCCCAACCCGCAGGTGGGGCGTCGGGGTGCATCAGGCCATCTGCTTTTCCTTGATCTCCTGCAGGGTCTTGCAGTCAATACACAGGGTGGCGGTGGGACGGGCTTCCAGACGACGGATGCCGATCTCGACGCCACAGGCTTCGCAGTAACCGTAGTCGCCGTTATCCAGATCCGTGAGCGCCTCTTCGATCTTGCGGATCAACTTGCGCTCGCGGTCGCGGGTGCGCAGTTCCAGGCTGAATTCCTCTTCCTGGGTGGCACGGTCGGCCGGGTCGGCGAAATTGGCGGCATCTTCCTTCATGTGACCTACGGTGCGGTCCACTTCCTCCATGAGCTGCTGGCGCCAGGCCAGAAGGATGTTGCGAAAGTGCTCCTTCTGATCCCGGTTCATGTACTCCTCGCCCTCCGTGGGCTGGTAAGGGGCAATTCCATCATCCGGTCGGGACATCTTGCCGGATTTATTGGGCTGATTGCTGCTGGAGGCCATCGCTGCGCACACTCCTGACTGTCCAAAAGGCGAATGTAGATACCAGAGAATCCCCAGGGGTGCAAGCTAAAAACCGGTTGCATGAAGCCCCGGCGGGCGTGGATGGGCGCGGGCGCCCCGGGTGTCTGCCCGTGGATTGACATAGTAATCTTCCGGGCATCGTTAGTCGACCAGAGGGGAATACCGGTGAGTCATTCACTCAAGGCGTTGATCTGGGACGTGGACGGAACGCTGGCGGACACCGAACGCGACGGGCATCGCGTTGCTTTCAACGCGGCGTTTGCCGAGGCTGGGCTGGACTGGCATTGGTCGGTGGAGCGCTACGCGGGGCTTCTGGCCGTGACCGGCGGCAAGGAGCGCATCCGTTATTTCCTCAAGCAGGATGCGCCCACATTTGAGCCACCCGAAGACATGGATGCCTTCGTGGCGGGGCTGCATGCCCGCAAGACGGCCCGCTTCGCGGCCATGCTGGAGCAGGGGCATATTCCGTTGCGTCCGGGCGTCTCGCGTCTGCTCCATGAGGCCCGGGAGTCGGGCGTGAGGTTGGCGATTGCCACCACCACCTCGCCGGCCAATGTGGAGGGTTTGCTGCGGGCCAATCTGGGTGAGTCCGCCATTGGCTGGTTCAAGGTGATCGGCGCCGGGGATGTGGTGCCGGACAAGAAACCGGCCCCGGATATCTACCACCATGTGCTGGAAGGGCTGGACCTGGCGCCGGAGGAATGTCTGGCCATTGAGGATTCGGGTCATGGCCTGGCGGCCGCTCACGGGGCGGGTATCGGGACGGTGGTGACGGTGAATGAGTACACGGCCGATGAGGATTTCACCGGCGCCCTGGCGGTGCTGGATCACCTGGGTGAAGCGGGGCGGCCCTGTCAGGTCCTGCGCGGGGAGAGGCCCGAGCAGGGTGTTGTCACCCTGTCCTGGCTGCAGGCCCTGCATGAACGGCGTGCGGCACACCCCTGAGGCCGGCCGTCCCCTGCCGCAGCCCTTGTGGGAGCGGCCCTTGGCCGCGAATGGCTGAGCCCTCGGCTGTGCATCCATGCCAGAGGCCGGAGTGGACCTCGGGGCGACCGGCTTCCTTCCAGCGGGACGCCATGAATACATCCTTGTAGGCTCTGCAGCCGCTTCCTGCGGCTGAAGCCCGCTTACAGGAATCCGCTCCCCCCGAGGCCCGGACGCATCGGAGTCTTTTTCGAGAGGCCTCCCGGTAGACGGGGTCAGTCCTACGGAGGCTGACGTGAAAGGAGCAAGGTTCAGCGACAAACACTCCCTTCTCCCCCTCGGGGGAGAAGGGTTGGGGATGAGGGGGTTGGGGCAGGCACCGTGCCGATCCTCGCCCCTCACCCCAACCCCTCTCCCCCTCGGGGGAGAGGGGCTTGATCATGGTGAAGGTTCCCGGAGCTTTTCCACCCGGCAGTGGATTTCACCCTCGCCCAGGCGGGCCTGCAGGCGTTGATTTGGCTGAACCTGGCTGGCCGTGCGGATCACCTGGCCGGATTCATCCGCCAGGATGCTGTAGCCCCGGCCCAGGGTGGCCAGGGGGCTGACGGTGTGGAGGGTGCGGGCATTGCCGGTGAGGCGGGTGTTCAGGCGTTCCAGGCGCAGGTCCATGGCCCGGTGCAGACGTTGCGAGAACTGCTCGCAGCGTTCCTGTCCGGTCAGCACGCGGGCCGCCGGCGAGGTGCGTTGCAGGCGGGACCAGAGCACCTGCAGCCGGGCGCGCTGGTCCTGCTGTCGACGCACCATGGCCTGACGCAGACGCTGTTCCAGCTCGTCCAGGCGCTGGCTGCGATCCTGCAGTCGTCGTTCGGGATGCTGCTGACGCAGGTGGCGTTCCAGGGTCTGAAGCTGCAAACGAAGCGCGTGGAGCCGACGATTCATGCGCTCCTGGAGCAGCGCCTGCTGATGCGCCACGCGCTGAATCAGGTCCTGGCCATTGGGGCTCACCAGTTCGGCGGCGGCTGAGGGGGTGGCGGCGCGCAGGTCGGCGGCAAAATCGGCAATGGTCACGTCGGTTTCATGGCCCACACCGCTGACCACCGGCACCGGGCAGGCGCGGATGGCGCGGGCCACCGATTCCTCGTTGAAGGCCCACAGATCCTCCAGTGAGCCGCCACCTCGGGCCAGGATGAGCACATCACAGTTGCCCTGATGCGCGGCCTGCTCCAGAGCCCGCACCATGGCCGGGGCGGCCTCGGTGCCCTGCACCGGCACGGGGAATATCAGCACCGGCAGGGCGGGGAAACGGCGCCGGAGCACCGAAAGGATGTCACGGATGGCAGCGCCGGAGGGGGAGGTAACCACACCCACGCGCCGGGGGAAGGCGGGCAGGGGGCGTCGCGCCGCCGGGTCGAACAGCCCTTCGGCCTCCAGTTGGCGCCGCAGGGCCTCGAAGGCCCGGCGCAGGGCGCCGTCGCCGGATGCCTCCATGTGCTCGACGATCAACTGGTAGTCGCCGCGGGGCGCATACAGGCTCACCCGGGCCCGAGCCAGCACCTGGGTGCCATCGGTGGGGCGGAATCCCAGCAGGCGGGCGCGATTGCGGAACAGGGCGCAGCGAACCTGAGCACCGCTGTCCTTGAGCGAGAAATACAGGTGCCCGGAGGCGGGGCGGGCCAGGTTGGAGAGCTCCCCCTCCACCCAGATCAGCGGAAAGCTGCCTTCCAGTTCGGCGCGGACGGCTTCGTTCAGGGCAGAGACGGTAAGGATCGGGGGCATGCGCGTGAAGATACAACCACAGCACTCAGGTTTACCACCCCCCGTCGCATCCTTATAATGGGAAGATTAATCACCGTGTCCCTCCCGAGAATCGTCATGCGCATCGTCCAGGAAGCCCTCACCTTCGACGACGTCCTTCTGCTACCCGCTCACTCAAGGGTATTGCCCAAGGAAGTCGACCTCAGCACGCGGTTCACCCGCGGCATCACTCTGAACATTCCCCTGGTGTCGGCCGCCATGGACACGGTCACCGAAGCCCGCCTGGCCATTGCCATCGCCCAGGAGGGCGGTATCGGCATCGTTCACAAGAACATGAGCATTCAGGCGCAGGCGCAGCAGGTGCGCATCGTCAAGAAATACGAGACCGGGGTGATTGTCGATCCCATCATCGTGACCCCCGATACCAGCATTCGCGATGTGCTGGCCATTACCCGTGCCAATGACATCTCCGGCGTGCCCGTGGTCAATGGCAAGGATCTGGTGGGCATCGTCACCAGTCGCGACCTGCGTTTCGAGACCCGGATGGATGCGCCGGTCTCTCAGATCATGACGCCCAAGGAGCGCCTCGTCACCGTGCGTGAGGGGGCCGATCGTGAGGAGGTGCAGCATCTGCTGCATGAACACCGGATCGAAAAGGTGCTGGTGGTGAACGACGACTTTCACCTGCGCGGCATGATCACCGTGAAGGACATCCAGAAATCCACCGACTTCCCCATTGCCTGCAAGGACGCCCAGGGACGTCTGCGAGTGGGGGCGGCCCTGGGCGTGGGGGCCGGCACCGAGGAGCGTTGCGAGGCGCTGGTGGACGCGGGCGTGGACGCGGTGATCGTGGACACCGCCCATGGACACTCCCAGGGCGTGCTGGATCGTGTGGCCTGGGTGAAGAAGCACTTCCCGGATGTGCAGGTGGTGGGGGGCAACATCGCCACCGGCGAAGCCGCCCGTGCGCTGGTGGATGCGGGCGCCGATGCGGTCAAGGTGGGGATTGGCCCCGGGTCCATCTGCACCACGCGCGTCGTGGCCGGTGTGGGTGTGCCCCAGGTCACGGCCATCGATAATGTACGCCAGGCCCTCAAGGACACGGACGTACCGCTGATTGCCGACGGGGGCGTGCGGTTCTCTGGAGACTTTGCCAAGGCCATGGCCTCCGGTGCCCATTCAGTGATGTTGGGCAGTCTTTTTGCCGGTACCGAGGAGGCCCCCGGGGAAGTGGAACTCTACCAAGGCCGCTCCTACAAGTCTTACCGGGGGATGGGCTCGCTGGGCGCCATGCAGCAAGGGTCCTCGGATCGCTACTTCCAGGACAACGAAGGCAATGCCAACGTGGACAAGCTGGTGCCGGAAGGGATCGAGGGGCGGGTACCCTACAAGGGCACCATTGTCGCCATCATCCATCAACTGGTGGGCGGGCTGCGCTCCTCCATGGGTTACGTGGGCTGCGCCAGCATCGAAGAGATGCGCACGCGCCCTGGTTTTGTGCGGGTGACCGCGGCGGGGATGCGTGAGAGCCACGTGCACGACGTGGCCATCACCAAGGAAGCCCCCAACTACCGGATGGACTGATCCATGACCGTTGCCGATATCCACGCCTACCGCATTCTGATTATCGATTTCGGTTCCCAGTACACCCAACTCATTGCGCGGCGCATCCGCGAAGCCGGGGTGTATTCGGAGATTCATCCCTGGGACATGGATGAGGCCGCCATTCGGGGCTTCGCCCCCACGGGGATCATCCTCTCCGGTGGCCCCGAGTCGGTGCACGAAAGCGATCCGCCCGGCGTGCCCCAGTGCGTGTTCGAGCTGGGCGTGCCGGTGCTCGGCATCTGCTACGGCATGCAGACCATGGCCGCCCAGTTGGGGGGGCGCGTGGAGGGGTCGGATCACCGGGAGTTCGGGTATGCCCAGGTGCGCGCCCACGGCCATACACCGCTGCTGACCCATATCGAGGATCACAACACGCCGGAAGGCTTCGGCATGCTGGATGTGTGGATGTCCCATGGTGACCGGGTCACGCAGATGCCCGAGGGCTTCAAGCTCATGGCCTCCACCGAGTCGGCTCCCATCGCCGGCATGGCCGACGAGGCCCGGGGCTTCTATGGCGTGCAGTTCCACCCGGAGGTCACTCACACCACCCAGGGGCAACGCATCCTGTCCCGCTTCGTGCACGATATCTGTGGCTGCGAAAACCTCTGGACTGCGGGCAACATCATTGACGACATGACTGCCCGCGTGCGTGAGCAGGTGGGAGATGACCACGTGGTGCTGGGTCTCTCCGGTGGGGTGGATTCCTCCGTGGTGGGCGCCTTGCTGCACAAGGCCATTGGTGACCAGCTCACTTGCGTGTTCGTGGATACCGGCCTGCTCCGACACCAGGAGGGTGACCAGGTGATGGCCACCTTCGCCCGCCACATGGGCGTGCGCGTGATCCGCGTGGATGCCGAGGATCGCTTCCTGTCGGCCCTGGAAGGAGAGGCGGACCCGGAAGAAAAACGCCGCATCATCGGCCGCCTGTTCGTGGAAGTCTTCGACGAGGAGGCCAGCAAGCTGACCAATGCCCGTTGGCTGGCCCAGGGCACCATCTACCCGGACGTGATCGAGTCCGCCGGCTCCAAGACCGGCAAGGCGCATGTGATCAAGTCTCACCACAACGTGGGCGGACTCCCCGAGACCATGAAGCTGGGCTTGGTGGAGCCCCTGCGGGAGTTGTTCAAGGATGAGGTGCGCCGCATCGGCGTGGAGCTGGGCCTGCCCACGGAGATGGTCTACCGTCATCCCTTCCCGGGGCCGGGGCTTGGGGTGCGTATCCTGGGGCAGGTGAAAAAGGAATATGCGGACCTGCTGCGTCGTGCTGACCACATCTTCATCGAGGAGCTGCGCGCCGCCGGTCTGTACGATCAGGTCTCCCAGGCCTTTGCGGTGTTCCTGCCGGTGAAGTCGGTGGGCGTGATGGGCGATGGTCGCCGCTATGACTACGTGGTGGCCCTGCGCGCCGTGGAGACCATCGACTTCATGACCGCCCGTTGGGCCCACCTGCCCTATGAGTTCCTCGACAAGGTCTCCCGCCGCATCATCAACGAGATCAAGGGCATCTCCCGGGTCACCTACGACATCTCCGGCAAGCCGCCGGCGACCATCGAGTGGGAGTGAAATAAGGTCTTTCGGGGACTATCGGCGGTTATCGGAAATGTGGCGTAACTTAATGATTTATATAAATTTATGTCTCATTACCTATCGGTGGCTATCGGCGGCAAGCAGAAACATTTGTCGGTAAAAGCGACGGTATCGCAAATTCCCGGAATTAAGACTCTCCCAATTACCGTCATGCCTTTTTTCGGCATGACGGTAAAACTACGCCCTGACTTCTTTTGAAATCAAGAACTTAGGGAAATCATCAGGGCTCCTGACCCTTGACGGTAACAAACCGCAAAAACACAGGAGAAACCTGATATGTTGACCGATACAGCACTACGCAAACTCAAGCCCAAAGCCGCGCCCTACAAGGTCTCCGACCGCGACGGCATGTACGTGACGGTGTCGAAGGTCGGCACCGTCACCTTCCGTTACGACTACCGCCTCAATGGCCGCCGCGAAACCCTCACCCTGGGTCGCTACGGGCCGGGCGGTATTTCCCTGGCTCTGGCGCGGGATCGTCTGCTGGATGCCCGCAAGGCTGTGGAGGAAGGACGCTCTCCCGCCCAGGAGAAGCAGCGGGAGAAACGCCGTCTGTCCCGTGCCAAGACGTTCGCGGAATTCACCGAGGTGTGGTTGGAGGCCTCCGGCATGGCCGACAGCACTCGGTCCATGCGTAAGCACGTCATTGACCGCGATATCCTGCCGGCCTTCAAGAACCGCCTGCTGATGGAGATCTCACCCGATGATCTGCGGGCCCTGTGCATGAAGGTGAAAAAGCGTGGGGCACCAGCCACCGCCATCATTGTGCGCGACATCGTGAAGCAGGTTTACGGTCACGCCATCATGCACGGCGAGAAAGTGCCCAACCCGGCTGAGGAGGTGAGCCCTGCCTCTATCGCCACCTTTACACCTGGAACCGTTCACGGTTCACGACCTGCGCCGTACCGGCTCCACCTTGCTCAATGAAGTTGGTTTCAGTCGCGACTGGATCGAGAAGGCGCTGGCCCACGAGGACAACCGTTCGTCACGCGCCGTGTACAACAAGGCGGAGTATGCCGAGCAGCGTCGTCACATGTTGCAGGAGTGGGCGAACATGATTGATGCCTGGGTGGAGGGCGACACCTACACGCCAACGCTGCTGCCATCGAGCATGTCGGTGCCGTCGTTGAGGGCGTCGGTATGAATACGTCCTATACAGCGCATGTAGGGGAGAATACGCAAGCCCCGATTCCCTTGTGGGCAGGTGAGGAACCTGCCCGCACAGTTGATAAAAATCCTGATAAAGTCACTATAAGTGAGTCTTTATTGGATAATTTAAACTACCAGGTATTGGCGTGGGTTTATAAAAAGTGTATTTTACTCACTATGAGTGACCAAAATGAGAGTAAATTAAACCGCCTGCTGGCTGGACTCAGCGATACCGGCGTGGTTTCCAGCCGGTGGTTAAGAGCGCAGGGCTATTCCAGCAGCCTGGTGGTCCGCTATGTGGACAGCGGTTGGCTGGTATCACCGGCTCGTGGCGTGTACATGCGCAAAGGCGGCTCCCTGCGGTGGGAAGGCGTGGTGCGGACGCTGCAATGGATGGAGGGTTTGTCACTGCATGTCGGCGGACGCTTTGCCTTGGCCTGGTTGGGACATGAGCACTACCTGCGCTTGGGCGAAGCTGCCGTGATCACCCTCTACGGGCCGGATCGTGTGCCCGGGTGGGTGGGCAAGTTGCCGTTGGTGGAAGGTGTCGAGTACTGCGGCAAGGGGCCTTTTGATCTGCCAGTGCTTCCTCTTACCGATGAGACATCGGATCAGGCGTTGCTGGACCAAGGCCTGGAGCGGCGTGAAGCAGCGCCGAGCGGGATGCTGGTATGTTCGACACCGGAGCGGGCCATGTTGGAATTGTGTGACGAGGCGTCTGATGCCAGTGGAGTCTATGAGGTCGACGCATTGATGCAGGGCATGGCCACCCTGCGTCCACAACGGCTTGAAATGTTGCTGAGCTATTGCCGCAGCATCAAGGCCAAGCGCTTGTTTCTTGCCCTGGCCGAACGCCATGGGCATGCCTGGTTTTCGCATCTATCGCTCGATGGTGTAGACCTCGGACGTGGTAAACGGTCCCTGGTTTCCGGTGGTCATCTGCATCCCCGATATCAGATCACCCTGCCGGGAGACCTCGATGAACAGTTGGGATAAACGCTACAGCGATCGGGTGCAGTTGCTGGTGGATATCCTGCCGGTGCTGGCAAAGGAAACCCGCTTTGCCCTGAAAGGCGGGACGGCCATCAACTTGTTCGAGCACGATCTTCCGAGGCTGTCGGTCGATATCGACCTGACCTGGTTGCCGGTGCAGGATTTCGAGGCGGACGTGGCGGCGATATCGGCGGCATTGGAGCAGTTGGCGGAGACATTGCGTGCCCGCCCTTTGCAGCTACAAGTGCAGACATCGGGTGGCGCAAACACCGGAGGCATCACGCGGTTGATCTGCAGCCGCGGCCGTGCCCGGGTGCAGATCGAAACCACCCCGGTGATGCGCGGCGCGGTACATCCGGTTCGCACCATGGTGGTCCAGCCGGAGGTGGAACAGGCCTTCGGTGCGACCCGGTGGCGCTGTGCTTCGCGCAAGGCCCGATCCCAGCCGATCCACTCATCGCGCGCCGCCAACTGCAGCGCCGAGGCGGCAAACCCCAGTGCCCCCAGCCAGCCATGCGCCGAGCCGATCAGATAGCGCATCTGCGCCCCCACCAGCGGGCCCATCCCGCGGGGGTGCTCGCGCGCCATCAACTCGTTCCAGATGGCCCGATGCGCGGCATCGTCCACGCGCACCAGGGCCAGATCCACCAACTCGGTGACTTGCCCACCGGCGCCGCCACCGGCTCACCCAGTCGCCGCTCGACACGCTGCCCCGGCAGGCGTTTGTCCAGCGGAAGATGTGGGTACAGGGCAGCCCTAGACAGGTAGACTGCTTCCAGTTGGTGCGCCGGTGGAAGGCGTGCCGCGCAGAGGTAGAGCCGTCGTGCTGTATGCGCGGCTCTGATATCATACTTTCTGGTTGATCATGGTGTGAAAAAACACCGCTGCCGGAAAAATCGCTGCATCACCCGCGTAAACAAAGATCTGGTGATTCTGACGGTAAAAGCGACGGTAAAGTCCAAAATCAGCCTTTAATGAAAACTTTACCTTCAATGGGGTAAAGCCTTCGTTGATGATTGAGAGGGGATGATTACCCGCTCATCACACAAAGATCCGGCTGATCTGCTGCATGGCGGTCGGATCTTCGTCCCAGGGCAGTGTCGGGTCCTCTGGCGTGGCCCCCAGGCGGCGCAGGGAGGCGACCTTCATTCGGTCCACCGAAGCCAGCCGGTGGCGGGTGGACTGATAGCTCTCGATGTTGGCTGCCTGGACGATGTCCACGTAGTCGATGGGAGCCTCATCCCCCGGATCCCGACCCAGGTTGTCGTGTTCCGCGGCCACGTCGATCAGTGCCTGCTCGAAGTTCCAGGCCTTGAGCACCGCCTTGCCCACCGCCATGTGCAGCGAGGCGATGATCAGGTTCAGATGCTTCTCGTTCTGGACAATCACATCCACGTTCTTGGCCTTGTTCAGGATGGGGATCACACCCACGTCGTGGATCAGGCCGGCCAGCATGGCTTCCTCCTGGTCCAGGTGGCGGTGGCGACGGGCCAATAGGGTGCTGATCACGGCCACCTCCACGCTGTGCTCCCAGAGGGTTTCCATGCGTTGGCGGATGCCTCGGTGACCGGTGCTGAATACATCCCGCATGGCCAGCGACAGCAGCACATTCTTGGTCTTCTCCAGCCCCAGTCGGGTGATGGAAGACTTGATGGTGGCGCAACGGGTCAAGCCCCGGTAAACGGGGCTGTTGGCGTAGCGGATCAGCCGCGCCGCCATGGCGGTGTCGCGGGCCACCACGGAGGTGACATCATCAATGGAGCTGTCCTCGCGATTGATGGTAAACAGGGCCTGGATGGAGACATCCGGCAGGGTCGGAATCTGGATGCCCTTGCCCTGAAGGTCTGCGCGAAGATCCGCCACAAATTCGTCGACGATCTCTTTGGAATCGAGATTTCTTTTCACGGGGGATGTGAACGAGTGAATGAGTAGCTTGCAGTATGACATATCAGATCGAGACTAAGGAGCGCAGACATGGATCCGCAGGATACCCACTGGATGCATCAGGCCCTGGAACTGGCCCGGCAGGCGGCTGAACATGGCGAGGTGCCCGTGGGGGCTGTGGTGGTCCGTGAGGGAGAATGCCTGGGGCAGGGCGGCAATCAGCCCATTGGTCTGGCCGACCCCACGGCCCATGCGGAGATACTGGCGTTGCGCGAGGCCGCCCGGCGGGAAGGCAACTACCGGCTGCCGGGCACCACGGTTTACGTCACCCTGGAGCCTTGCGGCATGTGCATCGGGGCCATGATCCATGCCCGTGTGGCGCGGGTGGTATTTGGCGCCCATGACCCCAAGACCGGCGCCGCTGGCAGCGCCGCCGATCTGGTCAACCTGCCCATGCATAACCACCGGTTGCAGGTCACCGGCGGTGTGCTGGCTCAAGCCTGCGGTGATTTGCTGCGGGATTTCTTTCGCACACGGCGTGGGCGGCGCTCATAGGCCCGGGGGCAGGATCTCCAGCGGGGCTATGCCCCGGCGGGGAGGAGGGGGGGCGGGTTCATCGAGCGTTTCACGACTGCCATTGAGCCAGGTGAGAATGTCGTAGAAACTGCGTATGTTTTGCACATAATGCACCGGCTCCCATCCACGGGCGTACCCATAGCGGGTTTGTCGGTGCCACTGAGGCTGGCTGAGCAGGGGCAGATGGTCCATCACGTCCACCCAGCGATCGGGATCCCCCCCCTGGGCTCGGGTGATCCGGCGGGCATCGTAAAGGTGGCCCAGCCCCACGTTATAGGCGGCCAGGGCCATCCAGGTTCGATCGGGCTCCTGAATGTCGTCGGGCAAGCGCTCGCGCAGGTGGGTGAAATACTCCGCCCCGCCGAATACGGACTTGCGGGGGTCTGTGCGGTCCTGAATGCCCAGTTGTCCGGCGGTGGCCCGGGTGAGCATCATGAGGCCCCGGACCCCCGTGTGGGAAATGGCCCGGGGATCCCAGTGGGATTCCTGGTAACTGATTGCGGCCAGCAGGCGCCAGTCCATATCATGAGCCTCTGCCGCCTCGCGAAAGAGGGGCTCAAAACGTCCCAGTCGATCCTGGATGCGACGCATGAAGGTGAGGATACCAGCGTAATCCAGCACCTCCACATGGCCGAAATAACGCTCCAGAATCTGTTCCAGACGACCGTCCTCCCTGATCTGCTCGAAGAAGACTTCCGCTTCCTTTAATAGTGTGGAGTCCGCGTTGCGCTTGAAGGCCCAGGCCAGTGGCCGGGGCTCCGACAGTTCCAGCGCCACCCGCAGTTCCGGGAAAAAACGCAATGTGGCTGCCAGTTCCATGGAGTCCACCACCGTGAGTTCGGCCTCGCCCTCCCATACCTGGCGTAGTAGATCCTCCGGAGTGGTGTCCACCACTGCTTCCCATTGCAGCCCTGGGTAGAGCGGTTGTAACTGCGCCAGCGTGGCCGCATGACTGCTACCGGCCACCACCAGAATACGGCGACCGTCCAGATCGGCCAGGGATTCCGGTCGGTGCCCACCGCTGCGGTAGATCAACTGCTCGGTCACCTGCATGTAACGGGGCCCGAAGCGCACCTGGCTGAGTCGTGGCCGGGTGATGGTGATCCCTGCGGCAGCCATGTCGGCCCGCCCGGCGCTCACCAGAGGTAGGATCGCCTCAAAGCGATCGGGCACCAGGATGCGCAGTTCCACCCCCAGATGCTCGGCAAATGCCGAGGCCAGGTCATATTCAAAGCCGCTGGTGCCGTTACCCCAGGGTTGGTAAGTGGTGTTGCCGATGCGCGTGGCCACCACCAGTTCGCCCTTGGCTCGCACCCGCTCCAGTTCGGTCACGGGGCGCAGGAAGAGAAACAGCAGGGTCATGGTCACCAGCAGGAGGAAGGCAACAATCTCCATGCGCTGGGCCAGGGTCAATAGGGGGCGTCGGCGTTTCAAGGGCTTAAAAAGACAGGGGCGGATAGGCTATAATGCCTGACTTAGCCCAGACCGTCAGGAGAGGTGCCGGAGCGGTCGAACGGGGCGGTCTCGAAAACCGTTGTACGCGCGAGCGTACCGAGGGTTCGAATCCCTCCCTCTCCGCCATAATGCCCGCCGAGCGCAACACGCTGCAAAGCCCAGTCCGCAGGCTCGGTAGTAAGGAAGCACAGTAGCAAGAAAAAGGGGAAGCCGATTCTGATTGGCTTCCCCTTTTTGCGTCATTGGCCGCGGAACGATGATTTGTGTGACTCATCTGTCTCGTCTCATTTGTCGCCCGTGCCCCAGTTTTCGGTAGGCTTCGAAATCGAATTCTGTCGCAGAAGTGATTGCATCCTGTCTGAGAGAAAGATAAATATCTGACTCGGCGTCCTCGTAAAAGGTGTGAAACTCCACCCTGAGTGTGTCTTTGTCCCTGTGTCCGCTCATGAGTGGCATAATGGAAATATCCTGATCCATCCCGTTGGTCTCGGTCGGCTCACCCAAGTCAATGACTTTTCCCACGTATACCTTTCGATCCTCCATGGAGAGCATGACATATTTGTCTTTCTGGAGGGAAAGCTTGAACAGAAGATCATCCAGTGGGCTGTCGGACAGAAGCTCTCCAATTACGTAGATCTTGGTGATCTTGGAGTCCCACGTACCAAAACGGCGCCAAAGACTGATATGTCCCCAGGCTTTCGTGGTGAATGCAGAGAGGAAGGTGAGAACGGACAGTATGAAAAACCAGGCAAGCCTCGAGGCTTCCGTTTCATCCCTGGCCCCTATGACCAACATGGCGTCCGTCAGGCTCGCCGAAAGCGTCAGATTGACGCTGAAGCGTGAGTTCGAGAAAGCATCAGGGATCCAGTAATGCGCAGCGAGGGCAACGACAAAGGCAATGGCGAAACACTTGAGACCGAGTTCTGCGCTCTTGAGGTAGAGGTACTGGCCTTCGAATCGATGGAGCTTGTAGGAGTGTATGGGGTGGATATGGCAGGCAAAGAATCCCGCAACGAGAACCGGGAAAATCAGTAATAAGAGCATCTCGCCCTCGGTGGGACACTAT
>NZ_JAJNAN010000048.1:0-22210 GCF_022227565.1 Ectothiorhodospira sp. 9100 | reverse complement strand
TCGGTGCAGAAGGTCATGCCACTATCCACGCGGCAGTGGATTTGCCCGGACTGTGGCGTACACCACGACCGGTTTGGTTATCCCTTGCTTGCTGGAGGTGCCATATGTACGCGGTAGAGTTCGAGACGGATATCAAAAGCGAGTTCATCCGTATTCCGCAGTTTGAGAAGCTGAAAAATCGCCACGTGAAGGTGATCGTATTGATGGAGGATCCACCCGAGAATGCTCAGGCAGGGAAGGCTCAAACCTCATCGCCCCGGCGGCGCCCGGCCAAGGTGCCTCCTATCATTTTCAAGGGTGACGTCATCGACACCGTGCCGGATTCCAGCTGGAATTTAAATTGATGCAAGTGCTGGATACGCACGTCTGGCTCTGGTGGATGGCAAATGATCTGCGGCTAAACCCGGTGTGGCGTGATGCGATCGAAACAGACACGAGTATAGGCGTTAGCGCTATCAGCCTTTTCGAAGTGGCCTGGTTGGTCGAGCATAACCGAATTAACCTAGGTTTGCCGCTAGAGCAGTGGTTTGAGCAAGCCCTCGACGCCTCTGAGATTGGGCTATTGCCCATTACACCAGCGATTGCGGAGCGTGCCGTCACCCTGCCCGAACATCATAGCGATCCGCAGGATCGCATCATCATCGCGACTGCTTTGGTGCATCAGGCGCATCTGTTGTCTGCTGATTCGAAGTTTAAGTGTTATCAGGAATTGGAAGGACTATTGGTGCGTTGAGCATTGGCCATGGTTCGACCGGGAAAACACCGTCCAGGAGGGACACATGCCACGCCCCCGTTGCCAGCAGATATCGGTCACCGATACCCCGTACTACCACGTTGTCTCGCGCTGTGTGCGGCGTACCTTCCTGTGTGGCCAGGATCATGCCACTGGCAAGAGCTTTGAACACCGCCGGCAATGGATCGAGGACCGTATCTGGCTGCTGGCATCCCTGTTCGCTGTGGACATTGCCGCCTACGCGGTCATGTCCAACCATTATCATCTGGTGGTCAAGCTGGAGCCGACGCATGCCGAGCGGTGGTCCGATGACGAGGTGCTGCGGCGCTGGAGCTGCCTGTTCAAGGGGCCACTGCTGGTCCAGCGGTATCTGGCCGGCGCGTCGCAGGAGAGCTACGAGCTGAGCCAGGTGGCAGAATTTGCCCAGTGTTACCGGCGGCGACTGGCGGACCTGAGCTGGTTCATGAAATGCCTGAACGAGCCCATTGCCCGACAGGCCAACCGGGAGGATGGCTGCAGCGGGCATTTCTGGGAGGCGCGGTTCAAGTCCCAGGCGCTGCGCACCGAGGCGGCGCTGCTCAGTTGCATGGCCTATGTGGATCTCAACCCGGTGCGGGCCGGGATGGCGGCCACTCCGGAGGAATCGCAGCACACCAGCCTCCGGGAACGGATCACGCCCCGGTTCAGCCTGGCACAGGCCGTGCGCGAGCAGATGCAGCTGGAAGCCCTGCTGCGGTTCGATGGCAAGGTGAAACCGCTACTGCATTTTGAGGGCGCGTGCGTGCAGGAGGAGCAGACCGGCATTCCGTTCGCCTTCGAGGATTACCTGGCCCTGGTGGACTACACCGGGCGGGCCATCGATCCGAGGAAGAAGGGTGCCATTGCCAACACGCAGCCGCCCATTCTGCAGCGTCTGGGCATCACCCCGGACCACTGGCTGGACCAGAGCACCCGGTTTGAGGCTGTGTATCGTCAGCAGCGACGACGATCAGCGGCCTGAGGGGCTTGCTGAACGGTTTCTAACAGGCTGCGGTGCTGTGCCGAGGCTGGCTTTGTGGGTGCCGTTCATGCTTTGAGGACGATGTCGGGGGAGCCCGAGGCCGGAGGGCGATTCCCAGGCGGGGAAATGGCGGTCAATGCGGGGGGAGGGCGTTGAACATAAGCGGTATGGGGCGAAAAGACCGACCAATATGGTCAAGAGAGGTCAAGAGTGCCTGTCCCTGACCCTACTGGGAGCGGGCCTCGCCCGCGAAAGCGGCGGGCACATGGCTTGGCCTCGGCGCTGCTGGCGCAGCGCATCGCCGGCAGGCCAGCTCCCACGGGGGATGTGGGTGTCCTGCCGACCGTCCTCTTTACACGCACGCCTCACTGCACGGGGGAATCGTCCTTGAAGACGTCCTCAATGCTGTCGACGGTGAGCAGTCGGGCAGACCAGGTTTTGATCTGGTGATCGTCTGCCTTTTCGATGGACTGCAGATGGGCCTTGAGTGCCTGCTGACCAAATTTTTGCTCCAGCAGCCACACGAGCATTTGGGCTTCGCCCTGATGGACGCCCTGTTGAATGCCCTTCTGGATTCCTTTCTGGATTCCCTTGGCTTCTCCCCGATCCATCCATTCCTGAGCTAGCGACATGGTGAGTGCCTCCACGAGATGGGGCTTGGCCATGGCCACCCCTTGCTTGAATTCATCTTCGGTCATTGTGTGGACCCGCACGATGTAAATCAATATTTGCCGGGTGAGCGGGTGGTTATCGGGTAGATCGCGCAGCAGCTGGGCCAGTCTTTCCGACGGCAGGCCTTCAACGAAGGCCCAGGCCAGGGCCGCCAGGCCTGCCCGCAGCAGAGGATGATGGGAAAAGTCCTCATAGGCCGGCTTGCTCCCGGTGAGGTCTTTGACCTCGTAGCGGCCATCGCGTTGCAGGGCCAGCAGATCCTCCTCGGCATCGATACAGTCGATCATTCGGGTGGGCACATTCCAGGGTTGGCGGCCATGGTAGACCAGCAGGGTGATGATGGGCGGCAGCTTTCGCAGTCGTTGTGCCTCATCCTGCGCGTAGCGCGTCCAGATGCGGTGGCGATAGCCCATCAGCTGCAGTGGCACCGCCATGTCGGGCCAGGACTTGTGCTCGATCAGGGTGTAAATGAAGGCGCTGCGCCCATCCTGCAGGGCCACCTGGAACAGTCGGTCGCTGTGGGTGCCCCGTAGATTCTCATCGATGAAAGAGCCATCCACCGGTTGAGGATCACCCGCCATCTTGTCGGTGAGCGCCTTTGGGAGGCTCTCGCGCAGGAGTGTTCCGGCTCTCTCGGGGTCTTCAAGCAGGGCCTTGAACAAGGCGTCGTGCGGGTTGGGGAGCGTGTTGCCCATGGTTTTGGCAGTTCCAGGATGCGGTCTTCAATCCAGCCGCGCCGCGCGAGTCCACGTGGTACCCGGGTGGCTCGCACAGGCAGGGGAGGTTGAGTGGGCCAGGGTCACGGCTCACCCGTCCTTCTGGGCCATTAACTGTAAATTAATACAATACCAGTGGGGCGTCAATCTTCCGACCTTGGCCTGGCCTCTTACCTCGCGGTAGGCTGTTGTTCCACGGCCCATGGATCTGGCCGGTGAACCACCGTCCAGGAGGGACGCATGCCACGCCCCCGTTGCCAGCAGATATCGGTTACCGACACCCCTTACTACCACGTCGTCTCGCGCTGTGTGCGGCGCACCTTCCTGTGCGGACAGGATCATGCCACTGGCAAGAGCTTTGAACACCGTCGGCAATGGATCGAAGATCATATCCGGCTGCTGGCATCCCTGTTCGCCGTGGACATCGCCGCCTGCGCGGTCATGTCCAATCATTATCACCTGGTGGTCAAACTGGAGCCGACCCAAGCTGGGCGGTGGTCCGATGACGAGGTGCTGCGGCGCTGGAGTTGCCTGTTCAAGGGCCCGCTGCTGGTCCAGAGGTATCTGGCCGGAGACCCACAGGAAAGCTTTGAGCTGGCCCAGGTGGCGGAATTTGCCCAGTGCTACCGGCGGCGACTGGCGGACCTGAGCTGGTTCATGAAGTGCCTTAATGAACCCATCGCACGACAGGCCAACCAGGAGGATGGCTGTACCGGGCATTTCTGGGAAGCCCGCTTCAAGTCCCAGGCGCTGCGTACCGAGGCCGCGCTGCTCAGTTGCGTGGCCTATGTGGACCTCAACCCGGTGCGGGCCGGGATGGCGGCCACCCCGGAGGCTTCGGAGCATACCAGCATCCGGGAGCGGATCACGCCCCGGTTCGACCTGGCTCAGGCCGTGCGCGAGCAGATGCAGCTGGACGCCCTGCTGCGGTTCGACGGCAAGATGAAACCGCTGCTGCATTCTTGATGTGGGAGCGGGCCTCGCCCGCGAAAGCGGCGGGCACGTGGCTTGGCCCGGGCGCTGCTGGCACAGCGCATCGCCTGCAGGCCAGCTCCCACGGGGGCTGTGGGTGTCCATTGGCTCGGTTCCGGGCGGGTCATCGATTCGAGGAAGAAGGGCGCCATTGCCAGCACGCTGCCGCCCATCCTGCAGCGCCTGGGCATAACCCCGGACCACTGGCTGGACCAGGGCACTCGGTTTGAGGCCGTGTATCGTCAGCAGCGGCGACGATCAGCAGCCTGAGGGGCTTTCCTGAACGGTTTCTACCAGGCTGCGGTGCTGTGCCGAGGATGGTTTGTGTGCGTCTTTCATGCCTTGAGGAGGATGTCGGAAAACATCGAGGCTGGATGGTGATTTACAGGCGAGGGAATGACGGTCAACGGGGCGGGTGGACGTTGGGCATAATCGGTAGGGGGCGAAAAACTGGATGGGATGTTCAGGAGTGCCTGTCCCTTGCCCTCCTGCAAGGGGGAGTGATGGGCAATGGGTACTGAATTGAGTATCATCAGGGCAGGCCTTGTACTCCACGGAGTGCCTCCATGCACAACACCCTTCCCGCTGCCGAGATCAAGCGCCGTGGCCTGGCTGCCATCGAAGAAGGCTTACGACACGGCCCGGTGCACATCCTCAAACGCAACAAGCCCACAGCGGTCGTGCTGTCGGAGGAGGACTACCAGCGCCTCGTCCGCGGCCAGCCGCCCGCCCGGCCAGGCATGACAGCCATGCAATGGCTTCTGGCGCAGCCTGTGAGTGGTACACGCGACAAGGCCGACATGGATATGAGTCTGGCTGATAAGCGCCGTTGGTGATCGCGTTTTTTGACGCCAGCGCGCTGATCTACCTTCTGGAAGGCAAACCGCCTTTCGCCGAGCGGGTTCGCGCCGAGGTGGCCGAGTTGGAGAAAACACACCCTGGCATGGGTGTATCGCTGGCTGCAGTCATCCGCGTGCGTCACGGCTTGCGTACACCCGATGCCCTGCAAGCTGCAAGCTGCCTGCAACTGGGCGCGGGGCATGTGCTGCTGACAGGTGACGCCATGTTCGAGCGGGTACATGGACTGAACGTGAGGGTGCTGACCTGACAGGTCGATGATAGGAACATGGTAATGTGATACCCCACCTCCGCCACCCCAATCCATGATCGGCACCCTCAAACAACTCTGGGACATCCTCACGCCACAAGCCCGGCGACGTTTTTTAGCCGTGCTCATGCTGGCCCTGGCCATGACCGCCATCGAAACCGCCGGGGTGGTCTCCATCATGCCCTTCCTGTCGGTGCTGGGTAACCCGGACCTGGTCACCGAACAGCCCCAATTGGCGGTGCTCTACCAATGGCTAGGATTCGACACCCCCGTGCAGTTTGTCGTGGCGTTGGGCGCCGCCTCCGCTACCGTTGTTGTGGTGGCCTCACTCTTCAAATCTGTCACCATCCACACCCTTAACCGTTTCGCCCACCTGCAGCGCCATGAAATCAGCACCCGGCTGCTGCAAACCTACCTGCAACAGCCCTATGCCTGGTTCCTGGGTAGAAACAGTGCCGACCTGTCCAAGAGCATGCTGTCCGAGGTGGACCAACTGGGCAACAATCTGCTCCTCCCGGTCATCCAGATGATCGCCCATGGCATGGTTATCCTGGCCATGCTGCTCCTATTGATTGTGTACGACCCCCTCATGGCCCTGCTGGCCGCCGGCCTTGTCGGCAGCCTTTACCTGACCATCTACCGGGTCGTGCGCGTCCGCCTGGGACGCATAGGCAAGGAACGTCGGGAAGCCAATGCCGAACGCTTCCAGGCCGCCTCGGAAGCCCTGGGTGGCATCAAGGCCATCATCCTCACCGGCAGGACATCCACCTATCTGACCCGATTTCGCCACCCCTCCCGCACCTTCTCGCGTCATCTGGCCACCAACGACACCCTCAGTCAGGTGCCGCTCTTCCTGGTGGAAGCCACCGGCTACGCTGGCCTGGTCACGTTGGTGCTGATACTGGCCTGGCGGGGCGACGAACTGGGGCAGATCCTGCCAGTGATCGGCCTGTACGGCTTCGCCGCCTACCGCATGCTGCCCGCTGCCCAGATCGTCTATCGCGGTTTCGCCCGACTCCGCTTTGGCGCGGCCGCGCTGGACCACATCCATCGAGATCTGAACCTGAAATCTCATCCCCTCGCGCCCACCCCGGAACCCTGGATACCCCAGCAGCACATCCGCCTCGCCGCCGTGACCTACGCCTACCCCGGCACCGAAGACCGGCCCGTCCTCAAGGACGTTGATCTGCACATCCCCGTGAACCACACCATCGGCATCATCGGCGCGACCGGCTCGGGCAAGTCCACCCTGCTGGACATCATTCTGGGCTTGCTGGAACCCACGCAGGGGCAGGTACTCATCGACGACAAGCCCCTGACCCCCGAACGCGTACCCGCTTGGCACCAGGCCATCGGTTATGTGCCCCAGGAGATTTACTTGCTCGACAATACGGTGGCTGCCAACATCGCCCTAGGCCTGCAACCGGAGGAAATCGACCCAGTCGCACTGGAGGCAGCCGCCAAGGCGGCCCAGATCCATGACTTCATCGTGAACGAATTGCCCCAGAGCTACGAAACCACCGTGGGCGAGCGGGGTATTCGGCTCTCAGGTGGGCAACGGCAGCGAATCGGAATCGCGCGGGCGTTGTATCATGATCCGCCGGTGTTGATACTGGATGAGGCGACTAGTGCACTGGATGTGGAGACGGAGGAATGTGTACAAAAGGCGATTGAAAAATTGCAGAAGAAGAAAACAATTTTTGTCGTGGCGCACCGACTTTCCACGTTGCGTGGCTGCGATTTTTATTTTTCACTCCCAGAAGCCTGCTTAAGTAACAGCCTTAAGTGTTGTGGCTTAGGTTAGTAAGATTATTGAGTTTCCCAATAGTGCTGAGAATATTATTTGTCATTAAGGGCTCTGCTCTCAACCGCGGCATGAATACAGGGATCGAGAATCTTGCGTGGGGGTTGGCTGAAAGAGGGTTCCACATTCATATTTTGTCTGGAGGGTCTCTACCCGAGTGCCATGGATACCAATTTCCAGATGCCGTAATCTATCATTTCACGAAAAACCCTGGCGCTCCGGGCGATCATATAACTAAGTACTTGAGTCTGCGTGAGCTGTATAATTTTGATATTGTTGTAGGCTGGATAAAGAATCTGTACCCGCTTGTCAGCGCTGATGCCTCTATAAGCGGTAGGCCCAAGTTTATTGCTAATGAAGGACAAATTACGTCCCGCATTTCTCAGTTTGTTTTTATTAAATTTCTTGCTTCACTGAATCACGCTTTTAAGGTCAGAGGCTTTTCAGTAAGCCAGTTTCAGTTTGGTTGTAGGAGTGCTAAAAGTCTTGGCAGGTCGGTAGATTATGTTGTTGCAATATCAGAGGTTGTTGGTCAGTGTGCAAGGCGAGTCTATGGGGTAGATGAAAGGCACGTTCGCGTAATACCACGCGGAGTCGATGTAAACGTGTTTCGACCAGGAAATATTGATCGCAATTCGTTTGTAAGTGGTAGGCCAAGATTGATTTTTACTGGAAATGTAGCCGAAAGTAAGGGGCTTGGTGATGTCGTAGATGCGCTTGCGCTACTGGAGGAGTCAGTAGACTGGGTGATCTGTGGAAAAGATCAAGGGTATCTATCCATTATTCGGCGGCGCTTAAAAGGCTTGAAGGGCAAGCACCAGCTAATTTATCTAGGTACTTTATCTCAAGAAGAGTTGGTTTTGGAGTTGCAATCTTCTGATATATTTGTATTCCCTTCATGGAGTGAGGGGCTCGGAAAGAGTCTATTGGAAGCTATGAGTTGTGGGTTGCCGGTTGTTGTTTCTGACATCATGGCTTTCGATGGCATTGTGTCCAGCGGTTTAAACGGAACCATGGTTAGGCGCAAGTCTCCAAGTTCCATTGCTGACGCGTTACTATCATACCTGAATAATGGCGCGTTGCGCGTAACCCATGGATGCAATGCAAGGCAAAAGATTGAGCGTGAGTTTTCTCGATGCTCAGAAGTGAACAGTTGGTCTTCGTTGATTGATGACGTTACTCATTGATAGCACGGCGCAAAAGATGAAAGCTAGTACGGTATGGTTTATCTTGCCTAAGCTGAATATGGGTGGCATTGAGCGTAATCGGTTAAAGGTTATCAATCAGTGTTTGCAATGGAACGTCGATGTCTGTTTTATTTTTTTGGAATACACAGGTGAATTGTTGCGAGACATTCCGTTACAGGTGCCTGTGGTATGCCTCGGTGAGCCATGCAAGTTCGCATTTTTCTTGCGCCTCGCTAAGTTGATCCGGGCCCAGAATCCAAGCTGCATTATAAGCGCCTTCGATGATGTGAATGTCATGGTAATGGTGGCGAGGATGTTGGCTAGATCTGACACGCCAGTCCTGCTCAGTAACCACAGTACTTTCTCTATGGTGAAATCAGAATGTACCAGATGGAAAAGAGCAAAGTACTTTATAATACAAAAATTGTTGCCATGGGCCTTCAAGCATGCAAAAGGTGTCGTTGCCGTTTCTGAAGGGGTGGCGGAGGACTTGAGCTGCTCTCTTTCATTCCCGAGAGATTGGATCGATATAATTTACAATCCAGTCATTGATTCCGGCTTCCATGATCGTATTTGGCAGCCCGCAACGCATCCGGTGTCTGCGCAGACCCTCCTATTTGTCGGGCGTCTTGTTTCACCAAAAGGAATCCCTAGTCTGCTTGCGGCTTGCGCGTTGCTGAAACACCGACGGACTCTGGATGTCTTGATAGTCGGGGACGGCCCAGAACGCCCCATGATCGAGGCTCAGGTGGAAGATATGGGTCTTTCAGAATCGGTGCGGCTCGTGGGAATGGTGCAGAACCCATTGCCTCTGATGGCCGGAAGCGGCGTACTGGTCTTGCCGTCCCGTTTTGAAGGCCTTGGCAATGTACTGATTGAAGCCATGGCCTGTGGAACTCAAGTCATCTCCACCGACTGTCCTCACGGCCCCTCAGAGATTCTGGAAGGCGGTCGATACGGTCAACTGGTGCCTGTGAATGACCCGGCAGCACTGGCCGCGGCTATCGAGCGGTCTCTCGATGGTGAATTCTGGGTTGAACCGGAGATCTTGCGCGCGAGGGCTTCGGAGTTCAGCGTCGAGAAGGCAACGCGGCGCTATCTGGAGTTGGCCGGTTACGATATGACTACCTTGCCGCCACCTGAGCAAGTACTGCCTCAAACTCACTCAACAAACGCTTGAGGCAAAATCTCTCTTTAGCCCGTTGCCTGGCTGCAACCGACAAACCCTGCCAAGTGCTATCCTGCACCGTGACAGCCGTGATGGCTTCCACAAATGCCGACACGTCGTCCGGCGAACACAACTGCCCCACCTGCTCATCCACTGCCTCGGGCATGGAAGAGATATTCCCGGCCACGACAGGGGTGCCACAGGCCAGTGCCTCCATGATCGCTCGCGCCAACCCCTCACCACGACTAGGGAAGACGAGCAGATGAGCCTGCCGGTACTGGTCGCGGATTTCCTTTTGGTTGAGACGCCCTAGCTCATGCATGTTAGACGGTTCATCTTTCCCCAGTACGGAAGCATCGGCACTTCCCGTGTAATAGAGCTGATACGCGTCGCCCAACTGCCGCATGATCGGCGCCAGTAGATCGGTGCCCTTGCGTCGGGACAGGGTGCCGACATATAGAAGCCTGCGTGGCTGGCTAGGATCTATTCGGCGGGGCTGTGGTGGTGGGCTGAAGAAGTCCGTGTCCACCGCATTGAGGATGACTGTTGGCCGGGGCAATCCGAGTTGCTTGGCGAAGATGTCGGCGGTGTATTCGCTGACTGAGACAACCCGATTCGCAGATTGAGCGCTGCGTTTGACGAATTGTCGAATGAATACGTTGTGGTAAAACCGCTGAGCAGGTGTCTTATAGGGCCCCAGTGCAGGATCAAGGACGAATAGCCGATCCACGGTCACCATGGGAATTCCAGTGCGGGCAAAGGCGAAACCGTTCCAGGTGTTGGTGATGATAGCGTCGCACCCGGTGGGTGGTTTCACGGATCTAAGGAGCCAAGGAGCGAATTCGTAGCGGCGATTAAAGCCTAGTTTATAGGTATCGTGACCCCGGTCACGCAGTCCGGTGGCCAAGTAGCTGGTAGAAATATCTGCTCCGGTACCAGCCTGTATGTAGGGCAGCCAGATCTTCATCTATTTATTTTTTGACCACAAAAACCATCTGATGTTAATGTGAGGTCAGTCGGGTAGTTCAAGTTGTTCCAGCTTTTGCTTGAGTTCATGCAGATCCCTATGTACTACTTGCCAGACAATATCCAGATCAATGGTCCAGTATCCATGGCTGAGTCGGTTGCGCATGGCGTATAAGGCCGGCCAAGGTATCTGGGGGTTCTTATTCGAAAAGTCCGGGGCGTGTTGGCTGATGTTTTTTGCTGCCTCACCGATAATCTCAATATTGCGAACGACTGCATCCTGTAATTGCTCATCACCGATGAAGTCAGCTTTTGACTTGCCGCACATGTAACGTTGCACACGATCAATCGCGTCGCTCATGTGCTGGAGGTAATCTTTAAGCCGCAAAGCCTTCTTGTTCATATGGACCGGGCCTCGTCCAGCACTTGTTTTCGAAAGTGGGCTGGTAAAGCGGCTGGAGTGAGTATGTCAACTGACACGCCGAGTTGAGCTTCCAGTTCCACCTGGATTTGGGCGAGGTCCAGCAGGGATGTGTCTGGCATCGTGTCGACCAGTAGGTCGAGATCGCTGTCCTCCGAGTCCTCGCCATAAAGAACAGACCCAAAGACTCGCGGATTGCAGGCCCTGTGCGACAGAACAACCTGTCGGATGAGATCCCGGTATGTTTGGAGGGCCGCAGATGGCTTCATTCGCTACATTCCTTGCTCAAACGAGCGTTCTAATGTCGTCATTCCGCATGAAAAACCCCACCCTGTCAGCGTGGAGGATAAAGCAACGCCAAATACCGCTCACCAATAGACTCCCACCCAAACCGCCTCCGAACATGCACCAACGCCTTCTCTGCCCGCTGCCCAGCCGCAAGCGGATCGTTCAACGTGCGGTCCAACGCCTTGGCTAGCGCGTCCACGTCCCCAGGCGGCACCCGCAACGCCATATCCTCATGCGACAGAATATCCTCAATCGCTGGCAAATCCGAAACAATCACCGGGCAGCCACACCCCATGGCCTCGACGATGACCAGCCCAAATCCCTCCTGGTCACCGCCTTCCGCGACTACGGAAGGCACAATGGTCACGCTGGCGCGACGATACAACTCCGGCAATCTCGCCTGGGGCATGCCCCCCAAAAAGGTCACATGCCCAGCCAGGTCCACCTGCCGAGCCCGCTCCTTGAGAGCGGTTTCATCCGGGCCTTTCCCGGCCACATAAAGGTGCAGGTTCGGGTGTTGCGGCAGCAGTTGAGCGGCCGCCTCCAGAAGGTGTTTTACACCTTTCTTCTCCACCAGGCGACCGACAAACAGCACCATCCCAGGCTCACGAGCCGTATCCGAATCCGGCGTGAACTGCATGGATAGGCAGGTACCCATGGGGATCACCTGCGGCTTCATATGCGGCGCAAGGCGCTTTGCTTCCGGCACCATGGCCTGGCTCACTACCGTGATGGCACTGCAGCGGTGCAGAGCCCAGCGCTTGAGCTCGCGCATCACGCGCCCCTGCAGGCCAAAGAGATCACCACCATGACTGATGCACAGGGTAGGGGGCGTGTGGGTCAGGCCCAGTGTACCCAGTCGCAGGGCCAGGGTCTGGGGGATGATCCAGTGGCTATGGATGGCAGCGAAATCATGGCGCTTGAGCAACCGGCGGATGGCCAGCGCTTCGGCCACCAGGAAAACTGGCACCAGTGCTGCACGCCAGCGGTTTTGCCTTAGTCGGGCGAGAATGCCCCCCTCATACGTCAGCGTTTGCCAGCGTTCGGGCGCATACTGAAATCGATGGATGGTCAGCCCCGCCATCTCCTCCCGCTTGGCGGCCCCAGACGCGTGAGGGGCCAGGACGTGCACCTCGAACCGCTGGGTGAAACGTCGCGTCAACTCCAGCACGAAAGCTGGCTCTGTGTCTTCCGGCCACCTTGGGAAGGTAGAGGCGAGTACCAGCAGAAGTGGCTTGGAGGCGACGACGGTCACGTGCGCGGACCATCCTCGCCTGCGGGCGTGTTTCGATGGCCCCCGGTCCCGCTGTCCTTGTACATCAACTGCGTGATCTGCTCCGAAACCAGCCCGATCAGGAAGATGGTCAGCGCCGAAGTGAGCAGAAATACCGTACCCCCTGTCAGTCGCCCCATGGTAAGAAAGGTGTAGGCGTAATAGCTCAGGCCGACCAAGCCCTGGAGGGCTGCAATGGGAACAAAAATCTTGAGGGGCGAATACAGCGTGCCGATGCGGAAGATGATCAGCAGGAAGCGCAGCCCATCCTGCAGCGGCTTGATGTGACTCTTGCCCACCCGTTTTGCGACGTGGATGGGGACGTAGCGTACCGTATACCCGGCCCGGAAGAAGGCCATGGTGATGGTGGTGGGGTAGGAGAAACCGTTGGGCAGCAGGTAAAGGAACTCGCGGAACTTGTCGGCGCGCACCGCGCGAAACCCCGAGGTGAGGTCTTCCACCTTGTGCCCTGTCATGTAGCTGGCCAGGCGGTTGTAGAAGGCGTTGGCCAGTCCGCGCCCCCGGTTGGCCTGAGAACCTTTCTGCCTTGCGCCCACCACCATGTCATAGCCCTCGTCCAGCGCCTCCAGCAGGCGTGGGATATCGGCGGGATCATGTTGGCCGTCGGCGTCCATGAAGATCAGGATATCCGTATCCGCTGCGCGGGCGCCGGTTTTGATGGCGGCGCCGTTGCCAAGGCTGTAGGGATGCTGCAAAACTTTTGCGCCGTCTTCCAGGGCGATCTGGCCGGTATCATCGGCTGATGCATCGTCCACTAGAATGACCGTCGCCCCGGGTACATGCTCACGCAGTTGCATCAGCAGTGCTTTCAGGGAGGTAGACTCATTCTTGGCGGGAAGGATGATAGACAGTGACATGTATCAGTTACACTTCATTGCTTGGATGCCGGATTTAAAGCTGAGGTGCGCTCTAGCAAACTTCCCACAGTATTTTTCCTCAATTTTGGGTGGGGGCATGACGTATGCTGAATGGTGCAGCTTTGAGAGTAACAAGCTGTTTCGACTCGTTATTCATAATCAATTCATGAGAATATTGGTTTAATTAATCGAGCGTTGAAGTTCTCTCTCGAGAGATTCGAGATTTTTCTCCCACGTTTTTTTGTCATCTCTTCGTGTTTCAGCTTCATGCCTGACTGTCTCTATAAATTGGCGTGCATCAAGCCATTCTTTAGTGCCAATAAGTGCCTCGGTAGTTAGCCAAGCTGAATGAAGGTTTGGATATATATTATATGATTTTTTAAAATTTATGATTGCTTCATCATGATGTCCTAGCGCAAAAAGATTTCTAGCTTTAGCCATGTAAAGCAGTGATGAGGCTTGGGGGTTATCTAGGTACGCTGGATTTTGTAATAGAGCCTCTGATAGCCGTAAAAGCTCATTGTGATCCAAGAGCGGGCAGGCCTTCAGGTTTGCAGTTGAGGAAAACCTAAAAAGCTCCTTTGCCGCCATTCCGTGAAAAGGTGCGTCAGATAATTCTTTCTCAACTTCATCGATAAGTGATGGGAAGCGTTCATCTGCTTCAAGGCAAATGGTTGTGCGCTGCAATTGTAATGTGGCATTGTTAGGAAGCCGTTCGCTGGCTTCACTAATTACGCTGCGTGCAGCAATGATATCACCATGCTCCAGGTAGCTTAGTGCCAGGAACTGAGGAGCCCTCTCAGAGTAAGGGTTGTGTTCTACCCAGAATTCACCAATCACCCTTTTGTCGTTCCATGACGTGCTTACCTGAGATAGAATTATTGCAAATAAAGCGATGTAGAGACCAGCACCTACGCTGATCAGTCTCGGGTATGTTCGGCCAATCTCTATAAGTAAGTATATAACTGCAAAATACACCCCAAAAGCAGGGACATAGTTTCGGTGAGCAAAGAAAAGTTCAAGGCTTATCCACGTAGACTCAAGCAGGTGGCCGATGAAGAAGAATATGAGTCCAAAAAATAGCACAGGTGTGGCTCTGCGTAGCCAAAAGGCTCCTGCAAATGCCAAAAACCAAAATATGATTGAGATGGCTGTGATAGGTGGGTTTAGCCATCCTTGAGAAGGAGGGAGCCTATCAGTGAAGGGCGTAATTGAGCTTAAGTTTGGTAGGAGGAGGTTGCGTAAATATTCCAAAAGAATAGTGGGTTGCGTCAATAGGCGCTCAGCCGGGGTGAAATGGAGGCTCGCGGAATATTCGTTCCAATTAGCTGGCAGGCGATACAATAAATAAAGTACCACAAGTAGGCTGGGCACGAACATGAGGGCACCAAGTACCCACTTTTCAATAATGCTGTAAGATCGAACGTTTTCTGGGAGCCAAAAGAACCAAACTATGAGTGTTAATAGAGGAAGCAAAGCACCATTTTCTTTGGAGAAAACAGCAAGTCCGGTACAAAAGCTGAGGCCACCAAATAGAAGTATGGCTCTCCAGCGAGTTTTCCATGGATCGATTAAATGGGCCCACACAAATGCATTTAGCCCCATAAATATGAATAATCCGGCAAGACTCGTCATGCGCTGGATTGGCATCAGATGGGTTGTGGCGAGGAAGGGGCTGTAGGACCAGAGTATTGAGACACCTAATCCGATCCATAATGGGAGAATGGAATTGTTAGTGTGGCGAAGTTTGGCGAGTCCCAACGCCAATGAGAACACCAATAATGTTACTATCCCATGAATTAATATATTAATAGCTAGGAATGCAGAAGGATTTTCGGGCCAATGCGCTGCTTGAGGTACAAAGGTAGCTAACGAAAGGGGGCGACCCAACGGTCCGGCGTCTCCAGAAGAGATAAACGCGAACGCAGTCCTAAAGTCATCAATGAGTGGTAAGTTGTCAAGGTTGGGTGCGTCGTCAAATAGGAAGTAGCCGGGAAGGGCGAGGTGATATAGGTATATCAGGAGGATGTATGCAGTTAAGCCGACGATGAATGCAGCAGTATTACTCGCCCCCCGAAAATGGAGTTTTTCTATTTTTGCTGTTGGCAATTTTTATTTCTCTAGCTACTTCGAGGGTGGGTGAGTAGGTTGATTGCCGTGATTAATGGTCGATGGAGTTGCGTCTTTAGAGATGAAGAAAAATATTGATCCCATTTATTGGGGTTGGGTATTAGGGGGGGGGGCGCCCCCCCCCTCCTCGTATCTCTTTAGTGAGCGGTATGTGAAGAAGCGTTTACCTATGTTTAGTCTGACCGGCAGCCACGGGGCAGATGCCCTTCATCAGTAAGCCCTTTGCAAAGCCAGCTATTGCCTGAGCGTGTCAACGTGAGGGTTTGACCGTTCAAAGCCCCCGCATTAAATGCAACGGAAATATTGGTTGTGTCGTCTACAGTGACGGAACCGACATACTGGCCAGCCAGTGACGCATCGCCCGTGTCGACGTCATCGCCCATTGCAGTAGCTTCTGCAATTTCAACACGCAGCGGTGCGGTGATTGATAGTGCTTCTGCCGCTTGCGCCCGAGCCGTGTAATCATTGTAGGCAGGCAAAGCAATAGCCGCCAAAATCCCAATAATCGCCACCACGATCATCAGTTCGATCAAAGTAAAACCTTGTTGTCTCTGCATCACGAAACACCTCGTCTGTAAAAAGTCATTCCATCGGTCCAAGGCCAGCTACTTCGGCCTTACGCGGAAAAGATGTTGCAGATCCCGGGCCAACACTTGAGTGGTTCTTTTCCGGGGATAAGCGGAGGTTCGGGGCGATGTCACGCCCGGATGGCACTGGGTGAGTGAAAGGGTCGGCATGGGTTGGGTGGTGTCACGTGGGTGGGAGTATCCGTAACCTGTGCCATTGCAAAGGGGTATCGGCTGGCCCTCACCCCCAGCCCCTCTCCCGCTTGCGGGAGAGGGGGGCTTTCCCAGGGCGGAATGACCTCTCTTCAGTCGGCCTGTGATCCATCCCCCAAAACCCACCACCCAGCGGGTCACTTGTCATGCCGAGGCGTATCATCGGTCATAGTGTGGGAGAGATGACAACACCATGACGCCTATGCCTTCGATAACCCACTCACCCCAGACGGGTTTCTCCCTCGTCGAGTCCCTGGTGGCCTTGCTGGTGCTTTCCGTGGGCCTGCTGGGCTTGGCGGGGCTGCAGTTGCTGGGGATGCAGAGCTCCCACTCCGCCTATCAGCGCACTGTGGCCAGCGTGATTGCCACTGATGCGGGGGAGCGGTTGTGGATCGAACTGTCCGAGAAGGGTGGGGAACTCACCGAGTCGGACGTGGAGTCGGTCAGGGATGACTGGCGAGACGACTGGATGCACCAGGCAGGCCCCGACGCGGATGGCAACCACCCGGTGTCGCTGCCCGGGATGAATGATGCGGACATCACATGCGACCTCAGCGACAACGTGTGCGTGATCAGTGTGCGCTGGGCCGAAGGGCGGTTCGACGAGCAGAACGACGAGTCCCGATTCGACTACCGCGTGCGTCTGCCCGTGGACATCACCAGCGGGAGTTCCTGATGAAACACCCGAGACAACAAAAGGGCCTCTCCCTGGTGGAACTCATGGTCGCCCTCGTCATTGGGCTGATTCTCACCGCCGGTGTGATCAACGTCTTTCTGGGCAACCAGGCCGCTTACCGCGAAACCCAGCGTTTCAGTGAACTTCAGGACAACATCGGCTTTGCCATCAACTTCATGATGAGGGACATGCGTGGGGCGGACGTCATTGCCAAAACCACTACACCCGACGGCATCAGCGTGATCCGCGACCGCGATGCCGCCGTCTGCGATGTGAGCGGTCCCGGCAGCGAAGTGATTTATCACGTGGATGGCGATGCCCTGCGTTGCGGACCGAGTGGTGACGGAACGGATTCGATACTGGTGCTTGGCATGCGCCAGGGATCGATCCTGGATGTGAATCCGATCTTTGATTCCGGCGGCACCGACCCCATCGGCGCAGAAATCACCCTCATCTTCACCAGCCAAGCCAGCGAAGGTGGCCCGCAGCGCCATCATGCCCTGACATTCCACGTTGCCCTGCGGGGCCCCATCCTCAGAAACCTGCCCAACTCGTAATCGCCAGCCGCAGGGAAGCGGCGGCTCAACACCCGCCCCCACCACTGGGCCAGGGGCAAGGAGCCTTCCATGAATGCCTCAAAGCACACCCAACGCGGCACCGTCCTCATCGTGAGCCTCATCATCCTGTCCATGGCCACCCTCATCGGCGTGGCCGGCATGAATGGCAGCTTCATCCAGGAACGCATCGCCGGCAACCAGAAGCAGACCACCGAGGCCTTCATGGCCGCTGAAACCGGTCTGAGCCAGGTGATTCAGGATCTGCGCGATCCGGCTTTTGCTCACTGGGGTCAGCGCGACAACAGCCTGGAGGCGATCGGTACCCAGGCGCGCTATCTGGGGAATGACCAGCAAGTGGCCTGGCAGCTGGAATCCCTCACCTATGCCGGCGGCACGGCCACCATCCAGGTGCGCGGCTGGGTGGCGCCCACGGGGACCGAACGGGTTCTGGAAGCCACGCTGGATCGCGGTCTGGGCGGCCCATCACCGGAGTCGGCCTACACCTGCTACGGACCCAGTTGCCAGACACACACCGGCTCCAATGCCGCAAAAACCGTCTATTACGATGGGCGCGACTGGAGACTGCCCAGCACGACCTCGTGCTCGTGCTCGGGGTCCGGTTGCGATGGCAAGATGGTCGACCACCGCGATGGCGACAAGGCCGGCATTTATCTGATCGGTAACGACAGCTCAGACGCTATTGGCACCGGCAACCAGGACGGTAACAACCGCTCCGACCAGATCCAGGGTGATCCGCCCGTGCGTCAAACGGACCAGAATGCCTCGGAAGCCGGCGTGACCGTATCCGATTGGCAGGCCTATGCCGATGCACTCACATCCCGCTCGGATACGGGGCAGATCGACGTGAACACCGGCAACACCGTGGATATCTCCCAGTTCCTGGGCAATCGCGACGCCCCGGCGGTGAACCACGTGACCGGCACCGGCAGCATCCGCCTGAGCGGCAACACCCATGGGGCCGGGGTGCTCATCGTCTCCGGCGATATCGAGATCTTCCCTGCCAATGGCACGATGACCTTCGAAGGCCTGATCATCCTGCGGGACGGTGCCCGTCTGTCCTCGGGCTCGGGCACCGCCAACGTCTTTGGCTCCATCATCTCCCTCACCGGTAATGAAGACGCCGTGGACGCCGATCTGGGCGGCAACTTCAGCCTGAAATACAGTTCCCAGGCCCTGGAAAGCCTGCGCGACCATGGCCTGTGGGGCAGTCCGCTGAGCGCGCCGAGGGTGGTAACCTGGAAAGAGGTCGTGAACACGGACACCTGAAGCCATGCACCTGGTCACCCTGAAAACCGCCATCTTCCTCACCGGCCTGAGCCGACGCACCCTGTGGCGGCGCATCGCCACGGGCGCCATTGCCAAGAAGAACAAGGACGAGCCCCTGGGCCGCACCCAGGTCCCCCTGGAAGGCCTGCTGAACGAGATTGGCATCCCCTTGAGAGAAGAAGACATGGACCTCATCCGTCAGGCGGACAATGGCGAGCCCCTGGCGCAAGGAGAACTGGGCCTGATGCTATTGCAGGCCGGCCAGCCGGAGCGAGCCCTCCATTGGCTGGAGCAGGCCGCGAAACGGGAAGACCCGGACGCCATGCACTGGCTCGGGCGTTGTTACATCTGCGGCGAGGGCGTGGAGGCCGACGAGTCGCTGGGGCTGTCGTGGATCACCCGGGCCGCGGCCCGGGGGCATATGATTTCGAGGCGCCAGGTGGAGGTGTTGAGGGGGGAGGCGGGTTAGTGTGCCGGCCTATTTCCATCAGGTGTTGCGCCAAGGCCTCGTAAGCTGGCAGCGATGTGGGGTCATTCGCGGCGTTTCCCGCCACCGGGTGACTCGCGAATCGGGCGATGACCATTTCCGCTGCAGGGTCGATGTAGAGGGCCTGGCCGTGCACACCCCGAGCCATGAATGCACCATGGGCATTATGAGTCACCCACCACATGTTGCGATAGCTCCAACCTGGCAGCAGGGGGTAGTCGGCCTTCGCGAAGTGTTCACGACTGGCGCCGCGACGAATATCTGCCACGACTTCCGGTGGTAGAATCTGCTGATTATTGTAGCGGCCATTGTTGCGCACCATTTCTCCGAAACGCGCGAGGTCACGCAAGCCAGTATTCAGGCCGCCGCCGGCAAACGGTGTCCCAATGGAGTCGACGGACATGTACGCATCCTGCTCTGCGCCCAATCGGCTCCAGATGCGCTCCGACAGCAGTTGCGCCACATTGCGGCCGGTGACTCGGGCCAATACCCAGCCAAGGGCATCGGTGTTTGCGGTACGGTAATGGAAGGCTTGGCCATGCTCGCCCTCTGGGCCGACCGTAGCAAGGAACTCGTAATAGGTACGTGGCCCCTGATAACCCGCTGGCTTGGGTAGCGGGTTGCCCGCGGCGGCATGCGCCCATACCTCGGCGTCTGGATTCGCATAGTCCTCGCTGAAGCGAATCCCGGTGGTCATGTCCATCAGCTGGCGCACAGTGGCGTTCCCAAAAGCCGATTCGGCCAACTCGGGTATATAGTGGGCGGTTGTGCGCTTGGGATCGAGCGTGCCCTCAGCCACAAGCAGTGCAGCCAGAGTGCCAACAAACGTTTTTGTCACCGACATGGCACCATGCTGCCCTTCGGGCCGCAAGACGCCGAAATAGCGCTCGTACGCGACGTTCCCGCGGTGAAGAACAATGATGCCATCGGTATAGTTGGCCTTTAGAGATTGCTCCCAGGTCATCGGTGCGCTCCCGCCGAGTGGGACGAAGGTGAGCGCATCGATATCATTGCGTAACTCACGCGTGAGCCGGGAGGGCTGGGTTAGGCCTCGCGATACGTTGACCGTCGGCATGAGCTGCCGGAAGTTGGCGACACTCCAACGCATCTGCGGAAACCGGAAGTAACTGCCATCGTCGAAACGCAGGATTCGGTCAGCCGGTGGTGGGGAGCCGATCATCCAGCCCAGTGCGGCCGGGTCACTGGCCTCAGCATCCGGGAACTGCGAAGACCCGGCATGGGCAGAGAATGCAAGTGCGCTCAGCAAAAGGCAGCCTCGGAGCCAGGGCGGTATCTTCAGTTGATGGACCCCCATCACAATCCTCCTCTAGCCGATGGAACACCTGCGGTGCGCCTGATCACGTCCTATTGTTCTAGCGATAAGGTAGCGCGGGCATGTCGCGGAGTCCAATAGGACGTAAAAGGGGGCTGTCCCCGTTTCCGTTCTTGGTCGGCGAGCTTGTAGGCCTCCTCGTCACGTCTCGCACCCACAGCAATGATCAGCACCTGGACGGCGTTTCCATCCACCCTGTACACGATTCGAGTATTGCCCGTTCGGATTCGTCGGCAACCGGCCAAGGTGCCACGCAGTGGCTTTCCCAGCTTTTCGGGTTCGCCATCACGGATACGCTCCTCAATCACATCAAGAACCCGTTTGGCAGCAGCCGAACCCAATCGCGCCAAGTCTTGCCGGACGCCCGGATGGTAGATCACCTTCCATGTCACGGGTCAGTCGCCTTGCTCGAAAAGGGACCGCATATCTTCATGAGAGATGGCCTGGTCGGCCTCATAAGTGGTTAACCGATCCCGTGCCACAGCTTCGATGCGCAGATCTTCGAGTTCATCGACAAGGTCTTGATACGCCTGAACATTCATCATTACCGCAACGGGCTTATTATCCTTGAAGATGACAAGCCTGTCGGTCTGCCGGGCCGATACTTCCTTGAGATGAGCGCTGAAACCTCGTGCCATGGATGTGGCAGAGACTGCATCTTCAGGACGATCCAATAGGGATGCCATCGCGATCCTCCGTGGGAGGTGTAATATAGTACGCTCTATTATACGTACTACATCGCTCGATCACCAAGCCTGCTGGGTTGCTCATGGCCTCGGAGATGTGGCGTGTCGTCTTGAGGTAGCTGGATGTCGGGGCGCTGCGGGTGGGTGGGTTATGTTCAAGGGGCAAGCGTGCCTGCCGTGGCAAGCGTGCCTGTCCCATAACGCCGCGTAATCAGCGCCACCAACAGGCCCGGAGCCTCGCTCAACAGGCGCTTGAAAACATAGTCATTGGTGGGGTCGAGCAGTTGGCTCATGCGGCCCGCTCCAGGATGTGCTTCTCCATGTTCAGGCGAACCTGGCCGCCGAGGAAGGCACGAAAGCCCCGCTGATTCCTGGGAGGCTCATTGGTGCGAACGGGAGCCGAGCGAGGCAAGGTCATGGGTTACCCGTCCTTGTGGATCGATAAACTAATACTGTAAATTAATTCAATTGCATCGGGTCGTCAACGGGACAGCACTGCCGCGCGGCGGGCTGACCTTCTGCCCTATTGCCAAACCAGTCGGGAGTGCCTGTCCCTTGCCGGCCTGCCACCCAGGCCCTGGAAAACCTGCGCGACCATGGCCTGTGGGGCAGTCCGCTGAGCGCGCCGAGGGTGGTAACCTGGAAAGAGGTCGTGAACACGGACACCTGACACCATGCACCTGGTCACCCTGAAAACCGCCATCTTCCTCACCGGCCTGAGCCGACGCACCCTGTGGCGGCGCATCGCCACGGGGGCCATTGCCAAGAAGAACAAGGACGAGCCCCTGGGCCGCACTCAGGTCCCCCTGGAAGGCCTGCTGAACGAGATTGGCATCCCCTTGAGCGAAGAAGACATGGACCTCATCCGTCGGGCAGACAACGGCGAGCCCATGGCGCAAGGAGAGCTGGGCCTGATGCTATTGCAGGCCGGCCAGCCGGAGCGGGCCCTCCACTGGCTGGAGCAGGCCGCAAAACGGGAAGACCCGGACGCCATGCACTGGCTCGGGCGTTGCTACATCTGCGGCGAGGGCGTGGAGGCCGACGAGTCGCTGGGGCTGTCGTGGATCACCCGGGCCGCGGCCCGGGGGC
>NZ_JAJNAN010000047.1:0-22240 GCF_022227565.1 Ectothiorhodospira sp. 9100 | reverse complement strand
CTCCTGCCTGGATACGGGCCACGGGAAGCCTGAACGGACCGTAGATTCCCGGTGCCCTGAGCACCACCACCGGGATGCCGGCCTCAGCCATGAGCTGGCCCAGACGCTTTTCCGCATCCAGTCGCCGATGCCCCCGGTCGGTCATGGGTGAGGGTTCGGTGAGATCATCCACCTGAGCCCCGCCCTGGTCTCCATAGACTCCGGTGGTGCTGATGTAGACGATTTTTTCGGGTGGTTGCCGTCGACACAATTCAGCGAACCGGGCGGTTCTCGGATCCACTCGTCCTTCACTGGGGGGTGGCACGCTGTGCAGTACGAGACAGCCCGCCAGGGGCAGGACGTCCAGACCCTCACCGGTATCCAGATCGGCCTGGAGGGCTTCGAAGCCCATGGCCTTCAGTTCCCGCACCCGTTCGGGGTGGCGTGCCACGCCGATGACCCGCCGTCCCTCGTGAGCCATGCGATGTCCCACACGTTCTCCCACATAGCCGCAGCCCATGATGAGTACCGGTTTCATGGTCCTTCTCCTGATTGACTGACGTCGTGTGACTATACCGTTTCAGCGGTGGTCGTGTCCGGGGAGGCCGCCCGGATTTTACCCAGAAAAAAGGGCCATCCGCCTGCGCGGATGGCCCTTGCCTTATCTGCATCAGGCCTTCAGGAATCCCGACACGATCCGTCTGTGTGCCGCGCCGGGATTCCCGCCCAATCAGGCGCTGGACAGTCGGGGCTGTCCCACCTTGCCGCGGCGACGGCCGGGCAGAGGCTTGCCCGCTTCGGGCTGGGGCGCCACCGGCACCACTGGCTCGGACAGGCTGCCGTCCACGGCCACCTGCAGACCCTTGCGGTAGGCATCCTGAGCCAGCTTTTCCTCACCCACCTGATCCAGGATTTCACCCAACTCACGGTAGGCTTCCGGGGTGGGCTTGGCATTCACGCTGGACTCCAGATAACCGCGGGCCTTGCCCCATGCCTTGCCTTGTTTGCAAAGGCGACCCAGGGTCAGCAACAGCACTGGATCACGGCGATGCTCGCGCAGCCAGCCTTCGGCCACGCTGATGGCGCGATTGGTATCGTTGACGGTGAGCTGACCATACAAGTGGATCAGACGCTCATTCCAGTGCTGTTTCAGGCTGCTGCGCAGCACCACTTCGGCACGATCCGGCTCATTGAGGTTGATCAGCGCACGGGCGTAGGGCTCCAGCAGTTCATGACGGCTGCGGGAGGTCTTGGGCAGACTCACCCAGGCACCTTCCAGCTTGCCCAGGTCGCCCGCGGCGGCCAGTTCGGCGGCACGCGCGGAGAATGCTTCGGCTTCCATCTCGTCCAGGTCCTTGTTGTCCAGGGCACGGGCCTTGCGCAACTCGGGCAGGACGTTGAGGAGCGAGGCGCTGTCACCGGTTTCCCGATAGAGCCGTGCCCGCAGGCGCAGCAATTGGGGATGGCCCGGGGCCACGTCATTCATGTGGCGCAATGTGCTGGTGGCAGGTCCGGTCTCACCATGGTCCAGTTGCAGCTCGGCCTGGGTGAGGCCCACGGCCACTTCGGCGCCGGCTTCAGCCTGAGAGGCCTGACGCAGGTACTCATCGCGGCGATCGTAGGCACCCTGAGCCTGAGCGGCGCGGGCCGCGGACAGGTAGTTCAGGGTGGGGGAATCACCTCGGCGAGCCGACTGCACCAGCAGCTTTTCGGCCTTGTTCCAGCGGCCTTCGGTCATTTCCGCCATGCCCAGAGCCAGGCCCTTCTGGCAGACCATGGCCTTCTTCTGCTTGCGGCGGGCGCTCATGTTGCTCGGGAGACCGAACAGACCCACCAGGAAGCGGATCACGCCGTAGAGCGCCAGTAGCACGACCACCATGGCCACGATGTAGAAGGCCATGCTGGTTTCCAGGCTCATGTCGCCATAGGCGAAAAGTACGTAGCCAGGCTCTTCCATGAACAACAGGGTCGCGATCGCAGAGGCGATCAGTACGAGAAAGATGACGATCAGAGATTTCATTGATTAACCCTCCAGCTCAGCCAGCAGTTCAGCCGACTTGCCGATTTCAGGCTGCTCGGGGCGCAGATCACGTTTTTCCAGGTCTTCCAGGCGCTTCATCAGAGGAGCGACTGGCTCGGAGGCGAAATACTCGGCCAGCATGGCGCGGGCACTCTGGAGATTTTCGCGGTATTCGTCTTCGTTGTCGCGCAGGGCGGCCAACCGGGCGGATTCGATACGCAGTGCCAGGGCCTGACGCATGAACAATTCCGCATCCGCATCCGGCATGGAACGCACGACCTGATCATGACGACGCACGGTGACTTGCTGGTTCAGTTCGGATACCACCTGGTAATAGGCGCGTTCCCACCAGGGCGAATCGCCGTTGGGAGCATCACCGTTCACCAGGGAGAGTCGACCCCCGGATTCCGTTTCAGGCTTCTGGAGCGGCAGGGGTTTGAGTTCCTCGACGATCTCATCCAGTGCAGCCACGATCTCCTGCACGTTGCTGCCTTCATAGCCTTCCAGGGCAGCAATTTCCTCGGCGATGGCGTCTCGTACCTCGCTGTACTTCGGATCGCCCATGGCTTGCAGCATGGTATCGGCCGACTTCAGCGCAGCGATGGCACCCGTGGGATCATCCATCAGGTTCAGGCGATGATCGGCAATCCCGAGCAGGTACGTGACCTCGGCGGCCTGCCATTCGCGATGGGGACGCTCGGATTCATTCTGAATGGCGCCCAGGCCCTCTTCCAGGGTCTCGAGACGGCGCTGCTGACGCTCCTCAATACTGGCCAGTTCGGTACGGGCCTCTTCCAGGGCCTTCTCCAATTCGGTGCGAACGTCACCCTCAAGCTCACTGACCTGGGTTTCCATGCGGCTGATGGTTTCAGGCAGGGCCTGGGTGCGTTCCTCGATTTCGGCCAGCTCACGCAGCGCGCTGCTCAAGCGGTCATTGGCCTCATTGGCCATCTCCATGGCCTTGTTGGCATTCGACGAGGCGTTCATGCCGATGCCCAGGGCCAGCACCACGGCGACACCACCGACGATCAGCGGCAGCTTGCTGTTGCGGCCACTGGATTGGCCACCGGACGGGGGCGGCGGCGTACGGCCCGCGCCACCACCGCCCTGAGCGGGTGCCGGCTTGGCGGCGCCGGGGCTGCTCCCGGTCGCCTTCGCCGCAGTGCTCTTGACTGGTTCGGATTTGTCGGACCCGCTCTTTGTCGAGTCGGCTTTGGAGGTTTCAGGTTTATTGTCCACGGGTTTTGATGCCTCGGGCTTTGGGGTTTGAGTTTTGTCTGCCCCGGCCTGGTCCGCGGGCTTGTTGCCGACCTGGCCGGAAAGTGCGTCCTTGTCCTTGGAATCGGCGTTATAGGCCACCGTATCCCTTTTGGCCGCGGCGCTCAGCGAGTGACCGGAGGCCTGACCACGGCTCCGTGTCTTCGTCTTTTCTTCCGGGGTGCCCGCCCCGGTTGCCGTTGGCTTGGCGCCGCCTTTGGCCTTTGGATTTGATCGTTGTCTACTCATGAGTTTGCTTCCTCTTTTCAGCCCATTTCTGCACGGCCTCCAGCATGGCCTCGTCGCTGGGGTCGGCGGCCACGACTGGGGTCTGTTTGAAGCCCATCTCCCGGGCCGTGTCCAGCATGCGTTCGCAGCCCACCACGATCGGCGTGCCGCGCAGCCAGAACTGCCCCACCTTGCCTACCATTTCGTAGAGGTTGCGCAGCCCCTCACTGCTGGTGATCGCAATCACATGGATGTCGCCACGGGACCATTGCCGCAACACCCGGTCGGTATCCGCATCCGGCAGGCCACGACGATAGGACTCCACGAAGGTCACCCTTGCCCCCCGAGCGGTGAGTGTAGCACCTAGCAGTTCCCGCCCTCCGTCACCCCGGAAGATCACCACGTCCCGACCCTGCACATCCTGCAATTCAGGTTGTTCCAGCAGTGCCTCGCTGTCAAAGCGGCTGGGCGGGCAGATGTCCACCTGATAGCCGAGCCGCTCCAGGGCCTGGGCCGATTTGCGGCCCACAGTGGCCAGTTTCAGCCCCGAAGGCATTTGCCTTCTTCCATGGATCCGATTGAGGGTCCGGTTCACGGCGTTGGGGCTGACGAACACCGCGATATGGAAGTCTTCAAGCCTGTCGATCAGGGCATCCAGGGCCGCCGTGTCATGCGCCTCCTTGATCTCCAGCGTGGGAAAGCGCAAGGCCTGCCCTCCGGCGGCCTCAACCAGGTGGCAGAAATGCTCGGCCTGGTGGGCTGGACGGGTCACCATCACGGTCACCCCCCGCAATGGGTCCGTGGCGCCTTCCCTGGGTGCTGTTGCCCTGGCTTCAGCTGAACTCATGACATCGGGTTTTGACTTTTGGACAACTCGGCGGGGTTCAGGCCCAGATCCTTGAGGATGCGACCGGCTCCCTCATGCAGCAGTTGCTCGGCCAAGGCCACGCCCAGCTCAGCGGCTTTCTCTCGCGGACCTTCCAGGCTGGCCCGGTAGACCAGCGAACCGTCCGGCTCACCCACCAGGCCACGCATGTGCAGGGTGCCGTCGTCGCGCAACTCGGCGTAGCCACCGATGGGGACCTGGCAACCGCCATTGAGGCGATAGTTGAAGGCTCGCTCCGCGGTCACCCGTACATGGGTGTCCGGGTCGTTGAGGGGGCCGATCAACTCCATCACCTCCGGGTCATTGCAGCGACATTCGATGCCGATGGCACCCTGACCAATGGCCGGCAGGCTCTCGTCGGCGCTGAGTACCCGGGTGATGCGCTCACCAAATCCCAGCCGCTTGAGACCGGCCGAGGCCAGCAGGATGGCGTCGTAGTCGCCGTTGTCCAGCTTTGCAAGGCGCGTGTTCACGTTACCGCGCAGGTCCAGCACCTGAAAGCTGGGGAATCGGGCCCGCAACTGGCTTTGCCGACGCAGACTGGAGGTGCCCACGCGAGCGCCTTCGGGGAGTTCCTCGAGGGAGGTGTAATGATTCGACACGAAGGCGTCGTGCGGGTCCTCACGGTCCAGGATGATGGGCAGTTCCAGGCCCTCGGGCAGTTCCATGGGGACGTCCTTGAGGGAATGTACGGCGATGTCGGCGTCACCCTCCAGCAGGCCGGTTTCCAGTTCCTTCACGAACAGACCCTTGCCGCCCACCTTGGCCAGTGGGGTATCCAGGATCCGGTCACCCTGGGTGGACATCTTCACCAATGTGACCTGCACATCCGGGAACAGGGCTCTGACCCGGCGGGATACTTCCTCGGCCTGCCACAGGGCGAGAGGGCTTTTCCGGGTGGCGATCTTGAGTTCAGTCTTGGGCATGGGCGGGTAGCAGCTCGCGTAATCTGGCCGTGTTGAAGGTTTGCGGTATCGTACAACGCAACCATACATTATGTCTGCCTTTCAACACATGGGGCAGACGGATCTCTGTCAACTTTACTTGACCCAGGCCCGGTCATTGGATCTTCCAGGGCCTGGTCTCTCTCCCCAATGGCTTAAAACAGTGTTAAAGGGTCTTGAGGAAGCGGCGTACCTCGGCCACGTGGCGTCGGCTCACCTCCAGGCGCTCTCCCGAGTCCTTGAGCACCACTTCGAAGCCCCCCTGGTTGTTTTTCTCCATGCCGCCGAAACGGCTTTTGGCCACCAGGGCGTTGCGGTGAATGCGCAGGAAGTCCTCGCTGAACTCCTCTTCCAGGGCCTTGAGGGGCTCTTCAATCAGCACCTCGCCCTCATCATGGCGCACGGTGACATATTTCTGATCCGCCTGGAAATAATGCACGCCCTCCACGGGGATGAGTTCCAGGTTGCCGCGCACCCGGGCGCAGATATGGCTGCGGGTGCGGCCCTGATGAGTGGAGTCCTGAAGATGACCCAGTTGGGCCCGGTTGGGCCGGCCGGCCTGTTCCAGGGCCTCCTGAAGGCGTTCCTGACGCACCGGTTTGAGCAGGTAACCCACCGCATGGGTCTCGAATGCCTCGATGGCGTGACCCTCGTACGCAGTGATGAAGATGACTGCCGGCGGGGTTTCCATCTCGGCAATGTGGCTGGCGGCCTCCAGGCCATCCATCCCCGGCATGCGGATGTCCAGCAATACGATGTCGGGTTCCAGTTGCTGCGCCAGCCGCACCGCCTGCAGACCATTGGAGGCATTGGCCACCACCTCGTATTCCGGCATCTGCTCCAGCAGTGAGGCGAGCCGCTCACGGGCCGGTTGCTCGTCATCCACGATCAACACCTTCATCACTTCCTCCTGGGTAGCGAGATATCCACACGATAGCGTTCCCGGCTCTGGGTCGTTTCCATGCGCGCCTCGCCCCGATAGGCCAGCGCCAGCCGCTGGCGAATGCTCTCCTGGGCGAAGCGGTTGCCGGGGCGTTGATTGCGCTCCTTCTCCGGGGGCAGCGGGTTCTCCACGATGATGTGCAGGTAATGATCCCGCAGTCGGATCTCCACGGCCACCGTGCCGCCCTCGGTCAGGGGCTCGATACCATGGTAAATGGAATTCTCCACCAGGGGTTGCAGGGTCAGGCTGGGAATGGGGTAATCCATGGGCACCGATTCGTCGATGCGCCACTCCACCTGCAAACGATCCCCCAGGCGCAGGGCCTCGATCCGCAGATAGCGTTGTGCCAGGCCCACCTCTTCGTTGAGCGTGACGCTGTCCTTGGTGGACAAGGTGGCGCGGAACAGATCCGCCAGATCCATGACCGTGGATTCTGCCTGCTCCGGCTGGCTGCGGGTGAGATTGGCGATGGTGTTCATGCTGTTGAACAGAAAATGTGGGCGAATGCGCGCCTGCAGGGCTTGTACCCGGGAGCGGGCCTCGGCTTCCACATTCTCCTGCCACTGTTTCTGAACATACAGATAACGCAGCGCCACCGCGCAGACAATGGCACTCACGGCCAGCGCCCGCATGAGAAATTCATCCACGGGAAAGCCGGAGCCCAGGGTGTACCACCCCAGGCGATGCGACAGATGCAGGGCAATGACGGACATCACCAGGGTGACTGCCAGCATGATCAGCCAGGCGGCCACCGCGGCATTGAGGGGGCGCAGACGTCGCAGCCAGCCGCGGTTCAGGCACAGGGTGAACACCGTGCCCAGGGCTACCCACTGCACAAACAGCGAGGTCAGGGCCAGATTGACCCAGAAGCCCTGGGGGCGGGGCTCGGATGCCAGGGCCAGGATGAAGGCCAGCAACTGTGCCATGAGCACCACCACGAAGACCGTGCGACTCTCGCAGAAGTCTGGCAGAAACAAAGGGCGCGCCGGCGTTTTGCGCCCGTCCTGCGAGTGTTTTGGGGTGAAGTTCATGGGCTTTGGATCCATTGCATGGGCCGTCCTCCAGGGTACGGTATCCCAATGGTATACTCCGCGCCAATGACCCAAAGGCATGCATGACCCATGAGCGAAAAGCCAGCACAAGACAAACTCTGGGGCGGACGTTTTTCCGAGCCCACCGATCAATTCGTGGAGGCATTTACCGCCTCGGTGGGCTTTGATCAGCGCCTTTACCGGCACGATATCGAGGGTTCGCGCGCCCATGCGCGCATGCTCGCCCGGGTGGGGGTGATCAGCGACGCGGAATGCGAACAGATCCAGCAGGGTCTGGGGGAGATCCTGGCGCAGATCGAGGCCGGCGATTTTCACTGGTCCGTGAGCCTGGAGGACGTCCACATGAACGTGGAGGCCCGCCTGATCGAGCGCATCGGGGATGTGGGCAAGAAGCTGCACACCGGGCGCTCCCGCAATGATCAGGTGGCCACCGACATCCGCCTCTACCTGCGCGAGGCCATCGACGGCATCCTGGCCGAGATCCGTCGTCTCCAACAGGGCCTGCTGGATCTGGCCGAGCGTGAGGCTCAGACTGTCATGCCCGGCTTCACCCACCTGCAAACGGCCCAGCCGGTGACTTTCGGCCATCACATGATGGCCTGGTTCGAGATGCTGGAGCGGGATCATGCCCGGCTGGTGGACTGCCGGCGGCGGGTGAACGTCATGCCCCTGGGCTCGGCCGCCCTGGCCGGCACCCCCTACCCCCTGGATCGTCACTACACCGCTGAACTCCTCGGGTTCGAACGGATATCCGACAACTCCCTGGATGCGGTCAGCGATCGGGATTTCGTCATCGAGTTCTGCGCCGCCGGGGCGCTGATCATGACCCACCTGTCACGGTTCTCCGAGGAACTGATTCTCTGGGCCAGTGCCCAGTTCGGTTTCGTGGACCTGCCCGACCGTTTTTGCACCGGGTCATCCATCATGCCCCAGAAGAAGAACCCGGATGTTCCGGAACTGGTGCGCGGCAAGACCGGCCGGGTGAACGGCAATCTGGTGGCCATGCTGACCCTGATGAAAGCCCAGCCACTGGCCTATAACAAGGACAATCAGGAAGACAAGGAGCCCCTGTTCGACACCGTGGATACCCTGGCCGGAAGCCTGCGCGCCTTCGCCGACATGGTGCCCCACATTCAGGTGCGTGCCGAAGCCATGGAAGCCGCCGCCCGGGGCGGCTTTGCCACCGCCACCGATCTGGCCGACTATCTGGTGAGCAAGGGGATGGCCTTCCGCGATGCCCACGAGGTGGTGGGCCGCGCCGTGCGCCTGGGGGTGGAAACCGGGCGTGACCTGTCCCAGATGGGCCTGGAGGAGCTGCAACAATTTTCCTCCATGATTCAGGATGATGTGTTCCAGGTGCTGACCCTGCAGGGTTCGGTGGCTGCCCGCAACCTGCATGGCGGCACTGCGCCGGCCCAGGTCCGTGAGCGTATCCGTGAGGCCCGCGCCCGTCTGGCCTCCGGGGTCTGAGCGCCGCGAGGCCATGAAAAGTACGCCCGGGTGTGTTCCTGTCATGACGCTCCCCTTCGGCTGTGCTATTTTGACCTTATAGCCAGAGGTTAATAGACCATCGGGTTCAGTCCCGCGCGCCAGAAGACAAGACACCAAAACACGTCGATTCGTCCACCCAGGGCGGCCCTTGAATGGCCCCCACCCACCGACTCCAGGGTTGATGGGCAGAATCGAGACGAACGGCCTGGTGAGGATATAAGGAGGAGGAGATGGCACCCCAATCCGTACTGGTGGTGGATGATGAGCCCAATATCGTCCTCTCACTGGAATTTTTGATGAAAGAGGCAGGTTTCGACGTGCGTGTCGCCCGGGATGGCGAGACGGCCCTGGAGGCGGTGCGCGAGCGCCCCCCTCAGGTGATCCTGCTGGATGTCATGCTGCCCAAGCGGGACGGATATGATGTCTGCCAGACCATCCGCGCCAATCCGGAATGGAAGGATGTGCGCATTCTGATGCTCACCGCCAAGGGTCGGCAGATCGAGAAGGAGAAGGGGCTGGCCATGGGGGCTGATGATTACATCACCAAGCCCTTTTCCACCCGTGAGGTGGTAGCGCGGGTCCGCGATTACATGCCCGGAGGTGGCGCCTGATCCGGGCGTTCCACGCACCCGCATCCGAGCCAGGCAAACGGTCCTGTGGATAAACGTACCCTCATCGCCCTGCTCTTTGCCTGCCTGGTGGTTTTCGCCTATGCCGCCCTGGTCACCGTATTCAATTGGGAGGCCGTCGGGCAGGGTCAGTTCCCCCGCGTGTGGCTGGGGCCTCCGCTGATTGGGGCACTTGCATTCGCAGTGCCTGTGTACCTGGTCTGGTTCATGGTGCGTCGCTTGGTGTTCCGCCCCGCACGGCGTATCAGCCGTGATGTGCGGGCACTGCTGGAGTCCCGCAATGCCGACACCGAGGTGGCCACTCCGCCTCATCATGCCCTGGGTGACCTGCCCGAGTCGGTGCGTTCCCTGGCCCTCTCCCTGCGTAGTTCCCGGCGCGAGGTGCGCAGCGCCATGGCCACCGCCACGGCCCAGATCAATGAGCAGAAAAGCTGGCTCGAGGTGATCCTGCAGGGCCTTACCGAGGGGGTGCTGGTGTGCAACCGCAATCACCAGATGCTGCTCTACAATCAGTCTGCTGTCTCCATTCTGGAGACCCCGGAGGCGGTGGGCTTGGGGCGGCCCCTGTTTCAGGTCATCTCCCGTGCACCGGTGATGCACACCCTGGATCGACTGGAGTGGCGCCGCCGCGATGCCGAAGGCAGTGGTGAGGATCTCTCCGCCTCCTTTGTATGCACTGATGTCAGCGCCACCCGCATGCTGCAGGGGCGCATGTCACTGATCCTGGATCCGGACGGCAACACCAGCGCCTATCTGATCACCCTGGTGGACATCTCCAGCGAGTTGGAGATGATGACCCAGGTGGATGCGGTGCGCCGCGCCCTGACGGTGGATCTGCGCGGTGGGGTGGCTAATCTGCGCGCCGCGGCCGAGACCATCGAGGCCCATCCGGAGATGCCCGATGAGAAACGCCGCCAGTTCGATCATGTGTTGCGCACCGAGAGCGAGGAACTGAGCCTGCACCTGGAGGCACTGGCCGATGTGTTCCGTGGCCACGCCCTGGGGCGTTACCCCATGTCGGACCTCCTGAGCACCGACCTGGTCAACTGCGTGGCCCGGCGTCTGGAAGACCTGCCCGAGGTGAAACTGGTGGCGGTGGGACAGCCCTTGTGGATCCAGGGAGACAGTCTCTCGCTGGTGCAGGTGATCGACCGACTGTTGCGTCATCTGGTGCGTTTCTCCCGGGCGAACACCTTCTATGTGGAAACCTTGCTGGGAGATCGACGCGTCTACATGGACTTTTCCTGGGAAGGCCCTCCGGTGCCGGCCAGCGCCCTGGACAATTGGCTGGACAGCTCCTGCGGCGAGGAACTGGCCCATCAGTCCATCCGCGAAGTCCTGGAGCGCCACGGTATCGAGCTGTGGAGCCAGGAATGCGGCCGTAATGGGGAATCCCTGCTGCGCCTGCCCATGATCGCGCCCAAGCGGCCCCAGTTCCTGCCCGAGGGCGACCGTCTGCCGCCGCGTCCGGAATTCTATGACTTTGGTCTGATGCGCGAACACGAGGGGGACCCGGAGCTGGCCGCCACACCCCTGGACGAACTCACCTTCGTGGTCTTCGACTGTGAGATGACCGGTCTGGACCCCATGGGCGGGGACGAAATCATCTCCATTGCCGGGGTGCGCGTGGTCAAGGGGCGTGTACTCAGTGGCGAGACCTTCGAGCGTCTGATCCATCCCGGCCGCCCCATTCCCCCCGCTTCGATCCGTTTCCACGGCATCACCGATGAGCAGGTGGAGGGCAAGCCCCCCATCACCGAGGTGCTGCCCCAGTTCAAGACCTTCGTGGGCGAGGCTGTGATGGTGGCCCACAATGCCGCCTTTGACATGAAATTCATCAGCCTGAAGGAGAAGCGCTGCGGTGTCAGCTTCGACAACCCGGTGCTGGACACCCTGCTGCTGTCGGTGATGGTGGAGGACGAAGACGAGGACCACTCCCTGGACGCCCTGATCGAACGTTATGGGATACAGATCACCGGCCGACATACGGCCCTGGGCGACGCCATCGCCACCGCCCACCTGTTGGTGACTCTGGTGGAACGGCTTCAATCCCAGGGCTTCAAGACCTTCGGCGAGGTCATGCGTTCATCCAACATGGCCGCCCAGCTGCGCCAGCGTGAGCGCAGCATCACCCATCAGAACAGCAGCGGCTCGGCGGCGGGGGCCTGACCGCCATGGCCCGCGTGCCGCTGTCTGGCAAGACGGCGAACGGCAAGCGGAATCCGCGCATGACCCCGCCCAGCGGTGCTCGCGAGCGCTATGTAGCGGCCTTCATGCTAGGACTTGCCCTCTTCTTCCCTCCCCTGCTGGTCGTCTTTGATCTGGACGGTTTTGTCCTGGGTATCCCGGCGTTGTTCTTTTATCTCTATGGGGCCTGGCTGGCGCTCATCGTTCTGGTCGTGCTGATCGTGGCCCGCTCATCCCATGAGGAGCCGGGGGATCACCGCCCCCATGATCCGGGGCGTGAGCCGTGAACATCGGGTTGGTCATTGGCGTTTCCCTGGGGTATCTGCTGATTCTCTTCGGGATTGCCTACTGGGGAGACAAGCGCTCGGATCAGGGGCGCAGCATCATCAATAGCCCCTATGTCTATGCCCTTTCCATCGCTGTTTACTGCACCTCCTGGACCTTCTACGGGAGCGTCGGGCTGGCCGCCGAGGGCGGGATTCACTACCTGCCCATCTATTTGGGTCCCACCCTCATGGCCGCCCTGTTCTGGATCGTGCTACGCAAGATGGTGCGCATCTCCAAGGTCAACCGGATCACCTCGATCGCCGATTTCGTGGCCTCCCGCTATGGCAAGAGCCAGCTGCTGGGTGGCCTGGTCACCATCATCGCCCTGGTGGGGTTGGTCCCGTATATCGCCCTGCAGCTCAGGGCGGTGTCCGACACCTTTCATGTCATGGTCAGTTATCCTGACGTGGCGGCCTCGCAATTGGCCCACACCGTGCCCTTCTACGCTGATAACGCCTTCTATGTGGCCCTGATCCTGGCGGCCTTCGCCATCCTCTTCGGTACCCGCCACATCGACGCCTCGGAGCATCACTCGGGCATGGTGGCCGCCATTGCCTTCGAGTCCGTGGTCAAGCTGGTGGCCTTCCTGCTGGCGGGGCTGGTGATCACCTTCGTGATCTTCGGCGGTGTGGGGGATCTGTTCAGTCAGGCAGCGGCCCATCCCCAGCTCGTCGAGCTCTTCCACGTGGGGGAACTCTCCGATTATGGCAACTGGATCGCCTTCACCCTGCTGGCCATGGTGGTGGTTCTGGTGCTGCCACGACAATTCCAGGTGGCGGTGGTGGAAAACGTGGACGAAAGCCACGTGCGCAAGGCGGCCTGGTTGTTCCCCCTGTATCTGTTCCTCATCAACCTGTTCGTGTTGCCCATCGCTTTTGCCGGCGTGCTGGTATTGGGAGATGGTGAGATGAACCCGGATAACTTCGTGCTGGCCCTGCCCTTGTCCCAGGATATGCAGCTACTGGCCCTGATTGTCTTCCTGGGTGGCTTGTCGGCGGCCACGGCCATGATCATCGTGGAGACCGTGGCCCTGGCCACCATGCTGTGCAACGACCTGGTGATGCCGGCCCTGCTGCGCATCCGCTGGCTGGGACTGGAGCGACGTCGGGATCTCACCCGGTTGCTGCTGTATATCCGCCGTGGCGCCATCCTCATCGGCATCCTGCTGGGTTACACCTATGTGCGCGTGACCAGTGACATGGTGGGGTTGGTCAGCATGGGGCTGGTGTCGTTTTGTGCCGTGGCCCAGTTTGCTCCGGCCCTGATCGGGGGCATTTTCTGGAAAGGGGCAACACGCAAGGGCGCCCTGGCGGGCCTGACGGCGGGGTTCGTGATCTGGTTGTACACGCTGCTGCTACCGTCCTTCGTCCAGGCCGGATGGCTGCCCGCCACGTTCATCACTCAAGGGCCCTGGGGCATCGAACTGCTCAAACCCTATGCGCTGTTCGGGCTTTCCGGGTTGCATCAGATCACGCATTCCCTGGTCTGGTCGATGCTGGTGAACCTGGGGGCTTATGTCACCGTCTCCCTGTTGACTCAACAGAGCACCATGGAGCGCATCCAGGCTAACCTGTTCGTGGATGTCTTCCGGCTATCGGCCGAGCGTTACGGCATCTCCCGGTTCTGGCGCGGCACGGCCACGGTGGATGACCTGTTCGACCTGCTCAAGCGCTTTGTGGGTGAGGAGCGGGCCCGCAGGGCCTTTGAACACTATGCCCGTGGTCGAGGCCTGGATCTGGCGCGGATGCACGAGGCGGATTCGGACCTGATTCAGTTGTGTGAACGCATGCTGGCAGGCTCCATTGGTACCGCCTCGGCGCGGGTGATGGTTTCCAATGTGGCCAAGGGGGATGTGGTCAGCCTGGAAGAGGTAATGGAGATCCTGGATGAGGCCAGCCAGGTCATCGCTTACAGTCAGCAACTGGAGGCCAAATCACGGGAGCTGGAAACAGCCACCCGGGAGTTGCGCGCTGCCAACGAGCAACTCAAGCAACTGGATCGGATGAAGGATGATTTCATTTCCACGGTCACCCATGAATTGCGTACGCCGCTGACCTCCATCCGCTCCTTCACCGAGATCCTCTATGACAACCGGGATCTGGACCCGGACAAGCGCCAGGAATTCCTGGGTATCATCATCAGTGAGAGCGAGCGTCTCACCCGTCTGATCAATCAGGTGCTGGACCTGGCCAAGCTGGAATCCGGGGCCATGCGCTGGTACATCCGCCGTTACGATCTGGTGGAGATCCTGAGCGATGCCGCCACGGCCTCATCCCAGCTCTTCAAGACCAAGGCAGTGGACCTGAAACTGGATCTGCCCGATCATCCGGTGCCCATGGACACGGACCGGGACCGTCTCATGCAGGTCATCATCAACCTGTTGTCCAATGCGGTGAAGTTCACGCCCTCCCACACCGGGCGCGTGACCCTCAGGCTCACGCCCCAGGAGGAAGGAGGGGTCAAGGTGGAAGTGGAGGACAATGGACCCGGCATCCCCACCGAGGATCTGGCCACCCTATTCGAGAAATTCCGGCAGGTGGGGGATGCCCTCACCGAAAAGCCCGAAGGAACGGGCCTGGGGCTGGCCATCTGCAAGAACATCATCCAGCACCTGGGCGGGCGTATCTGGGTGGATAGCCAGCCAGGGGCTGGCGCCACCTTCGCCTTCAACCTGCCACCGCTGGATGGCCCGGCAGCACAGGAAACGAAGCCCGCTAAGGAAGCCCGCTAAGCCTGAATGAACGGCCCCATCCACTGACTCAGGTCGCGGATCTCATCGGCGCAGACGCTGTGGGGCATGGGGTATTCGTGCCATTGCAGTTTCACGCCCATGGTACGCAGGGCTTGGCTGGTGTGGCGGCCGAAGTCCGGCGGGATCACGGGATCGAAGCTGCCATGGCCCATGAAAACCGGCAGGCCGGCCGCCCGCGGGGACAGGCTCAGGCCCGCCTTGGCGGCATCGGGCAGATAGGTGGACAGTCCGAAGACTGCATCCGGGGCCGGGCCTTCCACCAGGCCGGTCAGCAGGGCCATGGCGCCTCCCTGGGAAAAGCCACCCAGCAGCACCGTGTCATAATGGCGACGCGCCTCGGTGAGCAGGCCCTGAACAGCGGCCACCCCCTCTCCGACCTGACCGTGGTCCTCGCCCTCGCCCGGGGCCAGTTCCCGGAAGTCGTACCACGCTCGCATGGGCATGCCATTGTTGATGGTGACCCGCCGCACCGGTGCATGGGGGAAGATGAAGCGGACCGGCTTGCCGGGCGGCAACTGCATTTCGGGTACGATGGGCTCAAAATCATGGCCATCGGCCCCCAGGCCGTGCAGCCAGATGACGCAGGTTTTCGGGTTCTCGCCGGTATCGACGATGACGGATTCGAAGGGATTTGTATTCATGGGGGCAAGGATATCCGGTTTGTCATCGCGATGGGAGCCACCCCCTCGGTGGCAACAGCCCGGGCCGCGACTTCGGCGTGACCTCACGCCGTGCCCCGCCGGGACAAATCGGCTATCCTGAGCCCCTTTTGAACCCATCCCAAGACAGCCGATCAAGGCGTGGAGTGATCAATGTCCCAGTTCAAAGGCTACTATCCCCTGGTTCGACCCCGTCGCATGCGGCGCGATGACTTCTCCCGCCGTTTGATGCAGGAGAGCATGGTTACGCCCAACGATTTCATCTACCCGGTGTTTGTCCTGGAAGGCCAGGGTCAGCGTGAACCCGTGCCGTCCATGCCCGGCGTGGAGCGGCTGTCCATCGACCTGCTCATCGAAGAGGCCAAGGTCAGTGCCCGCCTGGGCATTCCGGCCATGGCCCTGTTCCCCGTGGTGCCCATGGAGAAGAAGAGCGAGGATGCCGCCGAGGCCTACAACCCCAATGGGCTGGCCCAGACCGCCGTGCGCGCTCTCAAGGACGCCGTGCCCGAGATCGGTGTGATCACCGACGTGGCCCTGGACCCCTTCACCACCCATGGCCAGGATGGGTTGATCGACGAGACCGGCTACGTGCTAAACGACGAGACCGTGGACGTGCTCACCCAGCAGGCCTTGTCCCACGCCGAGGCCGGCGCTGACGTGGTGGCCCCCTCCGACATGATGGATGGCCGCATCGGCGCCATTCGCGAGGCCCTGGAGGAAGGCGGTCACATCCATACCCGGATCCTGGCCTATTCCGCCAAGTATGCCTCCAGCTTCTACGGTCCCTTCCGTGATGCCGTGGGATCGGCAGCCAACCTGGGGGCCGGCAACAAGTACACCTACCAGATGGACCCCCACAACTCCGATGAGGCCCTGCAGGAAGTGGCCATGGATCTGGAGGAAGGGGCCGACATGGTGATGATCAAGCCCGGTATGCCCTATCTGGACATCGTCCGTCGTGTGAAGGAGACCTTCGGCGTGCCCACGTTTGCGTATCACGTGAGCGGCGAGTACGCCATGCTCAAGGCCGCCGGCCAGAATGGCTGGATCGATGAGCGGGCCTGTGTGCTGGAGGCGCTGGCCTGCATGAAGCGCGCGGGCGCCGATGGCATCCTCACCTATTACGCCCGTCAGGCACTGGAGTGGATGGACTGATCCGCCATGCCCATGGATCATTACGCCGTCATCGGACACCCCATCGGTCACAGCAAGTCGCCGCGGATCCATACCCTGTTCGCCCGGCAGACCGCTCAGGACATGGTCTACGAGGCGGTGCTGGCGCCGAAGGATGACTTTTCCGGCACGGTCCGCCGACTGGTGGACGCCGGGTATCGGGGTTTCAGTGTCACCGTGCCCTTCAAGCACGATGCCTTCGAGCTGGCCGATACCCTGACCGACCGGGCCCGGCGGGCCGGTGCCGTGAACACCCTCACGGTGACCGCCGACGGGCTCAACGGGGACAACACCGATGGCCTTGGGCTGGTGGCGGATCTGAAGCGCCAGCCTACCCCTCTGGCCGGCAGCCGTATCCTGTTGCTGGGGGCCGGAGGGGCGGTGCGAGGTGTGCTGGCCCCCCTGTTGGCCGAGGGGCCGGCACGGCTGCATATTGCCAATCGCACCGCCGCCAAGGCCCAGGCCCTGGCACGGGATTTTGCCGATCTGGGGCCGGTTTCCGGCGGCGGGCTGGGGGCACTCGCGGTTGAATCCTATGATCTGATCATCAACGGCACGGCCGCCGGGCTTTCCGATGAAACCCCTCCCCTGCCCGCCGGCCTGCTGGCCCCCGGTGCCGGTTGTTATGACATGATGTACGGCGACACCCCTACCGCATTCGTGCGCTGGGGCAATGCACAGGGGGCGGCCTGGACGCGGGATGGCCTGGGCATGCTGGTGGAGCAGGCGGCCGAGGCCTTCGCCATCTGGCGTGGTCAGCGCCCACGCACTGCCCCGGTCATGGAGGCCTTGCGTCCCCGTTCATGATGGGTTCATAAGGCCTGTCGTAGCCTGGTGTCCAGGCGGTTACTTACTGACACACCCGGGGCGTGCCCTTGATGGTCCGCCTCCTGATCGAGCATTGCACGGGAGTATTTCATGCGTCATCCATTACTGATCATTGCCGTGGCGGCCCTGGTGGCCCTGGCCGGCTGCACCACCATTGATCCTTATACCCGTGAGGACAAGGTCAGTGCCTCCACCAAGGGCGCGGCCATCGGGGCGGTGGCTGGTGCCCTGGTGGGCAATCTCACCACCCGCCGCGACCGCACCAAGCGGGCCATGGTCGGTGCCGGCATTGGCGCCCTGGCGGGTGCCGCCGTGGGCAACTACATGGACCGCCAGGAACAGGAGCTGCGCCGCGAACTGGATGGTACCGGTGTGAGCGTGACCCGGGTGGGAGATAACGTGGTGCTGAATATGCCGGGTAACGTCACCTTCGATGTGAACCGTGACGAGGTGAAGTCCCAGTTTTATGACGTGCTCAATTCAGTGGCCAAGGTGGCCCAGGAATTCGATCAGACCGCCCTGGAAGTGGCTGGCCACACCGACAGTACCGGGAGTGTGGAGTACAACATGGGCCTGTCCGAACGGCGTGCCCGCAGCGTGGCCCGTTACCTGCAAAGTCAGGGGGTGTCGCCGATACGGCTGGACACCATCGGTTTTGGTCCGCATCGTCCGGTGGCGGACAACCACACGCCTCAGGGTCGCGCTCAGAACCGACGCGTGGAACTGACGTTCATCCCGCTGACCCAGTGATCCGTGCCATCCGAGGGAGGATCGTGCCCGCCGTTCCCCCTCATCCCCGACCCTTCTCCCCCGAGGGGAGAAGGGAGCTCATAGTCCTCTCTCCCGAGGATCGAGAGGCAGGACTTCTAGCCCCTCCCCCGAGGATGGAGAGGGAGGACTTCTAGCCCCTCTCCCGCTGGCGGGAGAGGGGTTGGGGTGAGGGTGGTGAGGCTGGCAACAAGGGCCCGACCCTGCTCAGACCTCCATCCCTTCCGGTGGCCTTCCCTGCCCCTCGTGCCGTAACTTCAGGCGCACATAATGTTCGGCCGAGTAGCGCAGATGGTCCCGTTCCTCCTGGGTGAGGGGGCGCACCCGCTGGGCCGGCCTGCCTCGCCAAAGATACCCCGAATCCAGTACCTTGCCCGGCGACACCAGGCTGCCGGCGGCCAGAATCACGTCCGAGGCGATGATCGCCCCGTCCATCACCACGCTGCCCATACCGATCAGCACCCGGTCATGGATGTGGCAGGCGTGCAGGGTGACGTTGTGGCCCACAGTGACCTCGTTACCCACTGCCAGATCCTGACCACCAGGGGTATAGGGGCCGTCATGGGTGACATGAAGCACACAGCCATCCTGGATGTTGCTGCATTCGCCAATGTGGATGCGGTTCACATCCCCGCGCAGCACGCACATGGGCCATACGGAGCTGTCCGCACCCAGGACCACGTCTCCCAGTACCAGGGCGCTGTCGTCCACCCAGGCGGAGGGGGCGATCCTGGGTGTGTGACCTTCAAAGCTTCGAATCATGGTTAGACTCCTGTTCCAGGATTTACTTCATGGTCACCAACTCCTCCGCGCTGGTGGGATGCAGGGCCACTGTATCATCCAGGTCGCGCTTGGTGGCCCCCATGCGCACGGCCACGGCAAAACCCTGCAGCATCTCGTCGGCCTCGGGGCCGATGATGTGCACGCCCACCACTTTCTCCTGCGCCCCCACGGTCACCAGCTTCATGGCCGTAGCCACCTTATGAGTGGTCATGGCGTGATACATGGAGGTGAATCGTGTGGAATAGACCTTCACCGCCTCACCATGGGCCGCCCTCGCCTCCTCCTCGGTCAGGCCCACGGTGCCGATGGGCGGGTGGGTGAAGATCACCGAGGGGATGGTCTCATAGCTCAGATGTCGGTCCGTCTGGCCACCGAAGAGCCGGTCTGCCAGGCGTCGGCCGGCGGCGATGGCCACCGGCGTCAGCTGGGCCCGCCCCGTCACGTCACCGATGGCATACACGCCCTCCACCGAGGTGTTCTGGTAGAGATCCGTGGGGATATACCCCTGATCGTCGGGTTGAATGCCGGTATTGTGCAGGTTCAGGTCGTCCGTGGCCGGGCTTCGGCCGGTGGCCCAGATCACCTGATCGAAGACCCCGCGGCATTCGCCCTGGTCGCAGAATAGCTCCACGCTGTCCGGGTGGGCGATGAGCCGCCCCACCTGGGTGCTGGGGAACAGATTCACCCCGTCGGCCAGCATCTGCTCCATCAGTGTGTCCCGCAGCATGGGGTCAAAGGGGCGCAGCAGGGTCTCGCGGCGCAGGTACATGGACACCTCCGAACCCAGGGCGCGCAGCATGCCCGCCAGTTCCACGGCGATGTACCCTGCCCCAATGACGGCCACGCGCCGTGGCTGACTCTTGAGCTGGAAAAATCCATCGGAGGTGATGCCCAGTTCGGCCCCCGGGATGTCCGGCACGCTGGGCTGACCACCCACGGCAATCACCACGTGATCCGCGCTCACCCGCCGGCCATCCACCTCCAGGGTGTGGGCGTCCACGAAACGGGCGCGGCCTGGGATCTCATCCACACCCGAGTCCGCAAGATAGGTGTGATACCAGGTGTTGATACCCTCGATATAGGCATCCCGGGCACCCACCAATTCGCTCCAGTCAAAGCCCTCCCGGGCCAGCTTGAAGCCGTAGCCCGGAGCGTCATCCAGCCGATGGGCCATGTCGGCGGCATACCACATCACCTTCTTGGGCACGCAGCCCACATTCACGCAGGTGCCGCCCAGGGGCCCCGATTCCACCACGGCGCAGCGGGCCCCGTAACGGGCCGCGCGCTCCACCACGGACAGGCCGCCGCTACCGGCGCCGATGGCAATCAAATCGTAATGGTCGTTCATGGGGGGGGGACTCCCTTGCAGCGAAAATAGGCAGAGGATTTCTCTCCGTCTCATCTTAACAGCCTGATCGACGATCATCGGATACGGACCAAAGGTCTAAAATAGGGAAAAGGCCCCAACCCCTGAACTGGAATCCCCATGAAAATTCTAGAGGATACGACGATCCGTGCCCGCTTGATCGGGCTCATCCTGCTCGTTCTGCTCATGGTGGGCGCAGGCCTTCAACGCCTCCGTGGACAGGATCCACCAGATGGTGAAGCAAATCGCGGGGGCCTCAATCCAGGTGGCCACGGCCATGAACGAAATGACGGCCACGGTTCAGGAAGTGGCTCGGAACGCCTCCGATGCCGCCCATGCGGCGGCCTCCACTCATGAGGAAGCGGAAGCGGGCCGGTCGGTGGTCCGTCTCACGGTCGAGTCAATCGAGGGGCTTGCAGGCGAGAGGTGGAACGGGCCGCGCAAGTCATCAATAGTCTCTCAGAGGACAGCGAGAGTATTGGTCGGGTGCTGGAAGTGATCCGTGGCGTCGCCGAGCAGACCAACCTGCTGGCCCTCAATGCCGCCATTGAAGCCGCCCGGGCAGGCGAGCAGGGGCGCGGGTTTGCCGTGGTGGCCGATGAGGTGCGAACGCTGGCCACGCGCACCCAGGATTCCACGAAAGAAATACAGGAAATGATCGAGCGCCTGCAAGGCAACGCGGCCAGCGCGGTTCAGGTGATGAAGGAAAGCCGGGGCAGAGCCCAGCAGAGTGTCAGCCACGCCGGCAAGGCAGGGACCTCGCTGGAGGCCATCACGGGCTCCATTGGCAACATCAATGACATGAACACTCAGATCGCCAGCGCTGCGGAGGAGCAGTCGAGCGTGTCCGAGGAGATCAACCGTAATATCTCCAATATCGCTCAGTCCGTGGATCAGACCGCCTCCGGGGCCGGTCAGATCGCCGGAGCCAGCGACGAGCTGGCACGGTTGGCGGCGGAGCTACAGGTGCTGGTGGGGCGATTCAAGGTGTAAGCCGTCCAGGCCTGGCGGAGAACTCGCAACCGGAACACTATCCGCGCTCAATTCTTTCGCGGATACGCCTACGAAATTCTGACCGCTCCACCAGCTCAGCCTGCCCTGAATCGATCTCACCGATTCGACGAGAAATCTCACGCTCCCAGGCATCCTCGACCCCATTGTCACGGGGCGCATCGAGGCTCTTGATCAAATCATGGGCCAATTCCGCCCGTTCAGCTTCCGAAAGTGTCAGGGCTTCGGAGCGCACGCGCTGTAACGGTTCAGCGGTCATAGGACCTCCAGAAATAGCTACCATCGAAATTCTACTGCCCCTCGCCGCCCCTAACAATGGGTTAAACTGGCCCCCGAGAAGCTCCGGGCCGGAAAAGCCGGACTGACTCAGTGGCGGCCCCGGTTAACCCAAACGTTATAAATTCGTCTAGCCATGATGCCCTGGCTGCACTAATATGTATTACATATCACTACACTGGGAGTGGGCGTCATGGGTGTTACGAGTATTCGAATTGCTGACGACGTGGAAAAACCCTTGGAGGTTCTTTCCAAAAAGCTTGACAGGAGTAAGAATTATCTTATAAATCAAGCTATTAAGGAATTTCTTGCGAGGCAGTCCCTGGAGGATTCAAGGTGGCAGGATACCCTCGAAGCGCTTGAATCCATCAAGGCAGGTAAATCTATTGATGAAGAGGAGGTGAATGCTTGGCTGAATAGCTGGGGCACCAATAATCGAAAATCGCCACCTAAATCATGAAAATAAGGTACTCGCCGGAATCGGTCGATGATCTCTGCAGAATGGTGGAATTTGTAGAGGTTAAAAATCCGTTCGCAGCCCGTCGAATTGCGATAGATTTACAAGAAGGTATCGATAAGCTGAAGCAATTTCCAAAAATTGGTCTACCCGTTTTGAAAGCATCCGACCCGGAGCTAATACGCGATCTTTATATAAGCAGGTATACAGTACGTTACCTTATA
>NZ_JAJNAN010000046.1:0-22556 GCF_022227565.1 Ectothiorhodospira sp. 9100 | reverse complement strand
CTCCATCAGTGCCGGGAACACGGTACAGCGGGATTTCTTGCTGGATCATGGCTGCGTGAAGGGACAGGGCTATCTCTTCAGCCGTCCGTTGCCGACCGAGGAGGTGGAGAAATTGTTGTTGCATTCAAAACCCCTGGATCTGGACGATTCCTGACCTCCATCAAACAGTGGAACAGAGGGCCGAGGGATGCCCGCCGCGGATAGCCTCCAGCACCCGCTCCTCGAAGCGGGCCACCAGCCCCGGTGGACGCCGTCCCTGTTTACCGGAGGCGGGATTGCGCAGTTCCGCCAGAGGACGGCCCGGGGTTCGCCCCATCACCAACACCCGGTCACAGAGATGGGCCACCTCGCGCACGTCGTGGCTGACGAAGATCACTCCCAAGTCCAGGGCCCGCACTCGGGTACGCACCAGCTCCAGCAGATCGGTACGGGTAAAATAATCCAGGCTGGAGAAGGGTTCGTCCATGAGCAGCAAGTCCGGCTGCATGGCCAGGGCCCGGGCAATGCCCACCCGCTGACGCATCCCACCGGAGAGTCGGGCCGGATACTGCTCCTCCGCTCCCTCCAGGCCCACGGCATGAAGTGCCTCCAGGGCCCGCACCCTATCGCGACGCCGCAGCACCAGTTCCACGTTACGCCGCGCCGTCAGCCAGGGCAGCAGGTTCGGGTCCTGAAATACCATCCCCAGACGGCGATCATCCCGCCGGATCACCCCCTCATCCGGGTGTTCGCGCCCGGCCACCAGACGCAGCAGCGTGGACTTGCCGCAGCCGCTGGCACCACAGATCCCCACCACCTCGCCGCGACGCACCACAAGATCCACTCCCTGAACCCCCTGACCACCGGGAAAGATCCGGGTCACCCCCTCCAGCGTTAGCAGGACCGGGGCGTCGGAGGGTCCGTCCTCGCAGGAACAGCGGAATTCGGTCTGCAGGTCACTCATGACGTAAGCGCCTCTCGATGCGGTGCCGCACCGGGTCGATGAGCAGGTATTCCAGGGCCAGCCCCAGCAACACGATCCAGAGGATGGTGGCGTAGACGTCGTCGATGGCTCCGTAGAGATAGCCGCCCCAGAGGGACTGCCCCAGGCCGGCATCGCTGGAAAAGGCCTCGGCCATGATGACACTGCGCCAGGCCACCGACAGAGCGCTGGAAGCGGCTCCTGTGAGGGTGAGGGCCAGGTGGGGGAGAAAAATGTACCACACCCGCGTCCAGCGGGAGAGACGGTAGACATGTGCCATGTCCAGCAGCCCCTGGTCCACCTGGGAGATGCCATGAGCGGTGGCCATGTAGACCAGCGGCAGGGCCATGCTCACCCCCACCAGCACAGGGGGGCCAGACCCGATCCCCAGCCAGAGCACCGCCAGCACCAGCCAGGCGATGTGGGGCGCGGCCTCCACCACCACCACCACCGGATGCAGGGCCCGCCCCAGGGCGGGCCAGCGCCCGACACCGAGCCCAAGCAACACCCCGCCCAGCAGGGAGAGGAAGAAGGCCAGCAGCACATTGAGCAGAGTGACCGCACTGTCAACCCACAGCGCCCCGTCACCCAGTAGGGTAACGAGGCGATCGGCCACGGCCCAGGGAGTGGGCAGGATGGCAGCGGGCAATTGCAGGCTAGCCAGGCTCCAGAGGAGCAGCAGCCCCGCCAGTCCCGCTACCGGAGGCGCCAGACGCCTCCAGGAAAAAGAAAGGCTCATCGGTTGAACAATGCCTCTGGCGCCCGGATCCCGAAGACTGAATCCAGATAGCCTTCCATGGACTCGCGTTGCTCAAGGGGAGACCGGAGGTCCCACCGCACTCGCTCCCCGGCCAGCATGTCCTGCAGGGCCACCGCTTCCACGGGCATATTGAAAAACTCCCTGAACCCCCGGGCAGCAATGCGGGCCGCCTCGGCGTGATGCGCCGGATCTTCCAGCCACTGCGTGACCTGCTCCAGGGCTTGCACCAGGGCCTGCCGATCCTCGGGGGGCACATCGTCATGGACCTGCCACAAGGCCCCCAGGGGGATCTCCCCTCCCAGGGCCTTGGCTGGGTCCAGCCCCACACGCCAGCGCTGCTCCCAGTCTTGTTCCTCCTGCAGATGCAGCATCAGGCTTACCAGCGGCTCCGGCGCGGCCACCGCCGCCGGGGCTCGGTCGTGGGTGCGCATCTGCGCCATCAGGGCCATGCCGCCGCCACTGCTGCCGAAACGGGCCTCGACCCCCTGCCGCACCAGTGCCTGTTCAGTGACGATATGCGGTGGTGTGGACAGCCCCGGGGCCACCAGCACACGCTGCCCATCCAGCCCCGCCAGGTCATCCGTTTGCTCAGGCACCAGCAGATAAATGCCCTGCCATACCCAGGGACCCACCAGTTGCAGATCCTGCAGTCCGCCCTGCAGGAAGCGCACGCCCCCCACGAGATTGAAGAAGGCGAAATCCATGCGACGCCCCACCATCATGGCACGCATGGCCGAAGGGTCTCCCGCCGGGTTGGCCACCAGTTCCAGTGCGTGCTCCGGCAGGAAGCGCTCCCTGTACTCGGCCAGGACGAAGACTGGCAAGGCGTTGGGATCGGGCGGCATGGCCAACCGGATGGGATCCTTCGCCAGGGCCGGCGTGATTCCAACCAACAGCAATAGTGCCATTCCCATCCATCGTAGGGCACGCATGATCAGCACTCCATCATTTGCTTATATTCGGATGAGAATGATAACGCTTTTCAAAGCGACGTCAAACCGTGACCGGCAAAAGCTCCCCTTCTGTCTCGTGCTGGCAAGCGCTAGGATGGTAGCGACTGACAGCCATTTTCCCATGGCAGGACATATCCCCCCTTGAACACCTGGATGATCCTCACCGCCGGTGCTGCATGCCTTCTCTGTATCGGGATCGGCCTGATCGGTGCCAAGCTGCGCTCAGACCTTGAAGAGCACACACGCGGCGACACGCCCCTGAGCGACGATGAACGCCACCAGTCTCCCCTGTGGAGCCTGCGGCGATTTCGCGAAGACCGACTGGAGCGCCTGGTACACCGCATGCCACAGGTGGAGGTGGCGCTGCTGGCGCTGACCTTCATCCTCTGGTGGGCCGCCTCTGGCCCCATTATCGCGTTCGTTGTGACCTTCATGGTCATCATCGTTCGACCCACACTGGCCAACTGGCTGGGCCTGCATCATTCAGGTCAGGGAGAGCTCTAGAGGAGACAGCCCCATCTATCGTGAACCCGAAGAGGCTTGCACCAGCGGATTGATGCAGGATGAACGCATGGAGACCATTGTCCGGCACATCCTGAGCAGTGGCGCCCGTCGGGTGCTGGACCTGGGGTGTGGTGAGGGCGAACTGCTGCTGAGGCTGGCTGGACAGGAGCCGCTTGAGCTGCTCATGGGCCTAGACATCGATGCGGCATGCGTGGACACGGCCCGCCAGGCCCTGGAGGGCCGTACCGCCCAGATCGGGCCTTACGTGGAGGTGCGTCAGGGCTCCTTTACCGAACCGGATACCTCATTGCAGGGCTTTGACATTGCCACCCTCATTGAGACCATCGAGCATATCGACCCCCGCCACTTGTCCCGGCTGGAAGACGCGGTGTTTCGGTCCATGCGACCCGGCAAGGTGCTGGTGACCACGCCCAATCAGGAGTACAACGCGCTCTACGGGCTCGCTCCCGGCGAGATGCGTCACCCTGGACATTTTTTTGAATGGACACGGGCGCGCTTTCGCAAATGGGGCTGGGGCGTGGCCTCCCGGCATGGGTATCGAGTGCGTTTTCTGGATCTGGGGCCCCTGGATCCGGCCCATGGGGGATCCACTCAGATGGCACGGTTCACCCTGGAAGGGGGGCGTATTTGAATCCACCCTCACTGACCATTTTGCGGGGCATCATTTGTCTATCAGCGTTTTCTTATTTATAGTGCTAGGCCAGAACCGGGCCCGGGATCATTGCGACAGGGCCCTCATCCCAATAGGAGTCCCGCACCATGGAATCCAGTTCGAGCCAAACCCCTAAAACCCCCGGCCCCAGCCACTGGCTGATGCACGTGCCCATCCCCCTGTTCGCCATGGTCATGGGTATTACGGGCCTGGGGCTGGCCTGGCGCAAGGCTCATCATGTCCTCGGTCTGCCGGCGGTGATTGGTGAGACGCTGCTGATCCTCGGCGCAACCCTCTTCGTGGGGATCACCCTGCTCTACCTCACCAAGGCCATGCGACACTTTGATGAAGTACAGGCGGAGTTCAGGCATCCCATCCGCGTGAACTTCTTCCCCACCTTCAGCATCTCTTTGCTGCTACTGGGCATCGCGGCGCTGGAGCACTGGCCGGAGTTGTCGTTGGTGCTCTGGGCGGTAGGCACCACGCTGCATTTCATGGGTACGGTCTACCTCATGGGCCGCTGGATACAGCACTCCCATGAGATCAACATGATCAACCCGGCCTGGTTCATCCCCGTGGTGGGCAACCTGCTGGTACCGGTGGGCGGCGTACCCCTGGGATTCGTGGAGACCTCCTGGTTTTTCTTCTCCATCGGCATTATCTTTTGGGTGATCATGTTCACGATCGTTTTCTATCGCATCGTCTTCCACAATCCGCTGCCCGCGAAATTCCTGCCCACCCTGTTCATCCTCATCGCCCCACCCGCTGTGGGCATGATCGGTTATATGGGTCTGATGGGGCATGAGGTGGACATGCTGGCAAGAATGCTGGTCTATGTGGGGCTGTTCATCACAGTGCTCAACGTCAGCCTGGCGTCGCAGTTCCTGAAAGTGCCCTTCTTCGTTTCCTGGTGGGCCTATACCTTCCCCCTGGCAGCCATGTCCATTGCCACCCTCGAATATCTGGATGTGATGAAGGGCATTGGCCTCACCCTGGTCGCCGGGGCGGTCCTCACCCTCACCACCTTTGTGATCCTGGCGGTGCTGGTACGCACCACAGCGGCGCTGCTGACCGGGAAACTCTTTGTGCCTGATTAACCCCCGAGTCGTATTGAAAGACATAGCCCCTCTCCCCCTTGGGGAGAGGGGTTGGGGTGAGGGGATCAGTGCCGAATCAGATGGTCGAAGGCTCCCAGTGCCGCCCGGGCGCCCTCGCCCACCGCGATCACAATCTGCTTGTAGGGCACCGTGGTCACGTCACCCGCCGCAAACACCCCGGGGATCGATGTCATACCGTGGGCATCGGTGACGATCTCCCCGCGACCGCTGAGTTCCAGGCCGGACTCACGCAGCCACTCGGTGTTCGGCACCAGGCCGATCTGCACGAAGATGCCTTCCAGATCAATACGCTTGATCTCATCGGTATCCCGATCCTTGTAGGTCAGGCCATTCACCTTGTTGCCATCCCCGTTCACCTCGGTGCTCTGGGCATGGGTGATGATGTCCACATTGGGCAGACTGCGCAGCTTCTTCTGCAGCACTGCATCGGCCCTCAGTTCCGTCATGAACTCCACCAGGGTGACATGGGACACCACGCCGGCCAGATCGATGGCCGCCTCCACACCGGAGTTGCCGCCGCCGATCACGGCCACGCGCTTGCCCTTGTACAGGGGCCCGTCACAGTGGGGGCAATAGGCCACACCCTTGTTACGATACTCCTGCTCGCCGGGCACGTTCATCTCCCGCCAGCGGGCACCGGTGGCCAGCACCACGGTCTTGCTCTTCAGGCGTGCACCGGACTCGAACTCCACCTCGTGCAGGCCATTCTCGCCCTGGGCAGGCACCAGCCTCACGGCCCGCTGCAGGTTCATGATGTCCACATCGTATTCCTTCACATGCTCTTCCAGGGCCGCAGCCAGCTTGGGGCCCTCGGTGTGCGGCACGGAGATGAAATTCTCGATGGACATGGTATCCAGCACCTGTCCTCCGAAACGCTCCGCCGCCACACCGGTACGGATGCCCTTGCGAGCCGCATAGATGGCTGAAGAAGCCCCAGCAGGCCCGCCGCCCACCACCAGCACGTCGAAGGCGGACATGGCATTGAGCTTCTCCGCATCGCGGGCGGATGAGTTGGTGTCCACCTTGGCCAGGATCTGCTCCAGGCTCATGCGGCCCTGATCAAAGGGCTGGCCATTGAGGTAGACACTGGGCACGGACATGATCTCGCGCGCTTCCACCTCACCCTGGAACAGCGCGCCGTCAATGGCCACGTGATGGATGTTGGGATTGAGCAGGGCCATCACGTTCAGGGACTGCACCACATCCGGGCAGTTCTGGCAGGACAGGGAGTAGTAGGTCTCGAAGCGCAGCTCACCTTCCAGGGCACGGATCTGCTCCATCATCTCTTCGCTGGCCTTGGGTGGATGCCCCCCAACCTGCAACAGGGCCAGCACCAGGGAGGTGAACTCATGGCCCATGGGGATGCCGGCGAAGACGATGCCGGTATCTTCCCCCGGTCGATTGATGGCAAAGGAGGGCGCGCGGCTGTCCTGGCCATCAGTGCGCAGGGTGATCTTGTCGGTGAGACTGGTGACGTCCTCCAGCAACCCCTTCAGTTCCCATGACTTGTCGCCATCATTCAGTGTGGCAACGATCTCCAGGGGTTGGCTCACCTTTTCCAGGTAGGTTTTCAGTTGTGTCTTGAGATTCGCGTCCAGCATGCCGGTGATACCTCAGTGATGGTGTCCAAACAAAAGCGCCCGGGCGAGTGATCACCCGGGCGCCGGATCCTGCAATCTGCAGTGGGGGCGTGATTTAGATCTTGCCCACCAGATCCAGGGACGGAGCCAGGGTCTGCTCACCTTCCTTCCACTTGGCCGGGCACACTTCGTTGGGGTGCGCGGCCACGTACTGGGCGGCCTTGATCTTGCGCAGCAGTTCTTCGGCGTTGCGGCCGATGTTGCCGGCGTTGATCTCCATGATCTGGATGCGACCTTCGGGGTCGATCACGAAGGTGCCACGTTCGGCCAGACCGGCGTCTTCGATCAGCACCTCAAAGTTGCGGGAGATCGCCAGGGTGGGATCAGCCAGCATGGGGAACTGCAGCTTGTTGATGGTCTCGGAGCTGTCGTGCCAGGCCTTGTGGGTGAAGTGTGTGTCGGTGGACACACCGTAGATCTCGACGCCCAGCTTCTTGAATTCTTCATAGTTGTCAGCCAGATCACCCAGCTCGGTGGGGCACACGAAGGTGAAGTCGGCGGGGTAGAAGAAGAAGACCGACCACTGACCCTTAAGGCTTTCCTCGTTCACCTGAACGAACTCGCCATTGTGGTAGGCGGTGGCGTTGAACGGCTTGACTTCGGTGTTGATCAGGGACATGGATTGTCGCTCCTTGGTGAGTAGGGGTTGCACTGTGAGTTCGATTTAGACGCATTCTAATATCGCAGTGCAGCGAAGTGCAATCGGATGTCTTGATCTGCTTGATAGTTTTTTGCTATCGACGGCGTGCATGCACTCCCCTCATCCCCGGTCCTTCTCCCCGAAGGGGAGAAGGGGGCAGGCCCCAATCCTCACTTGAGTTGGTCTTTGATCCCTTTCGGCCAGGAGAATGAACGATTCCCCCCCTTGCCCTTGGCCTGCCCCCCAAGCGACCGACCCTTCTCCGTCAGTTCCAGTTCTCCCTCGGCAGTCCGGGCCAGATAACCCTGCCCCTCCATCATTTCCAGAAATTGCGGTGTCTTCATCTTCAGCGAGGCTGCAATCCGGGAGGATGGCAGATGCTCATCTGCAGCAGGGGCCTTGGCAACAGGGGCCTTGGTAACAGGCGCTTCTTCATCGGCCTTATCTGCCGGTCCGGCGTCGGGCTTGATGCCCTGATCAGTGGTTTTGGCATCCTGAGCCTTCAAGGATTCATCAAGCGACACATCCTTCGCAGGGCTCGCGGCCTTTGCCTTGGCAGCCTTCTTTCTGGGCGTGGCGGCCTTGGCGCCCTTCGTGGCCTTGGCCTCGGCGGTCTTGGCGTCCTTTGTCCCGGCGCCCTTGCCCGTTTTGGAGCGGCTGCTGCGCCCCTTGCCCTTCCTGGCGGGTGCCGGCGCCTCCTCGGCGGGTGGCGCTTGGGTGGCTCCACCTTCAGGATGCGGATCCTCCGCAGGACGGGCCGGTTCCGGCTCGATCCCGGCGACCCCCTCAGCCTCGACGCCCGGAGCCCCGGGCTCCTCATCCCTCGCGGCCATCTCATCCAGGCTGCGCGGCAAATCATCCAGCGGCATGAACTCATCCAGGGCATCGGGCAGGCCGTGGCGCTTGAGGATGCGACTTTGCTCCATCCCGGATTCCGACAGGTCCAGCTCCAGCCCCAGGCGTTCGGAGTAGTTGGCTGGCTCGAACTCATGCAGATCCGCAATCAGTTTGGCCGCCTTTTCCATGGTGGCCTTGTTCACCCGGTTCAGCCCCGTCTGGATCACATTGAGAGGGCCATACGTCAGGGTGAACTTCAGCTTCGTCTTCTCATAGTGACGGATGAAGTCGGTGATCTTCATCACCCGGTCTTCCCAGCGGGTGGGGTTCTCGATGATCACCTCGTCCTCGTCGGCCAGCACCACGCACACCTCCACCGGGTGCGCCAGGCGCATGCCCAGGCGCTTGGGCCAACGCTCACGGTCCAGGATCCGCTCCAACTGGGTGGCCTTGTGGAAAAGCTCCTGAAAGGCGGCGCGCACCCCCACCCACTCATGACTTTCCGGGGACCGGATGAACACCTCGCCCAGTCGGTTCACCCGCACCGACTCGGCCCCCATGAATCCCGAGTCCACCAGGGTGATCTGCAGGCTGCGGTTGATGAGCAGATGATCGATCTCCACGACCTCGTCCCCCAGCGGCAGACGCAGGTCGTGCAGGACCACCACATCCTCCAGGGGCTCCGCCAGGTGCAGGTTCACCGTTTCGGCAAACATGCGCTGGGAGTCCATCAGACAGAGTCGCAGGATCAGCGGGTCGATCTCCCCCGCATGTTCCGGGTAGGCCTCCTTCAACTGCTCCAGTTCGAACAGATGAGGGGATCGATCATCCGGTTGCTTCATCAACATGCAAGACTCCTTAACCCACGTCGCAGTGTCCGAAACCCCACAAAGGGTCGGATTTAACACAGGACATTAAAATATTTCCCAAACCCAATCAATCACTTATCCATAACATTTTCGGCACGCCTCTTGCAGCAAGGGCCCGCACGACACACAAACCAACCAAGACTCGAGGAGAGCAAGCCGTGGCAAGAGCCAAACTGACCTTCAAAGACATCAATCTCACCGTGAACGCCCCGGTGGGCGCCCGCGTGATCGACATCTCCGAAAAGGTGGGCACGGGCATCATCTATGGTTGCCGAGAGGGCGACTGCGGTACCTGCATGATGCAGGTGGAGGAAGGCTGGAACAATCTGACCGAGCCATCGGTGGTTGAGCATAAGGCCCTCAAGGAGAATAGCGCGGGCCGCCATCAGCGCCTGGCCTGCCAGGCCCAGATCCTCGGCGACGTCACCGTCCGTCCCGCCTGATCCTGCCCTATTCCGGAGAGCCCCATCATGCCCAACATCACCTTTTCGCATCCTGACTACAAGGATAAGACCGTTTACGCCGTAGCCGGAAGCCACACTGAAACCATTCTCAAGATCGCCCGCGAGAACAGGCTGCCCATCCAGTTCGACTGCCAGGACGGCGAATGCGGCACCTGCCTGGTGCGCGTCACCCACCTGGGCAAGACCAAGCCCAAGGGCGGCCCCCTCACCGTGAAGGAGCAAACCGTCCTTCAGGAACTGGGCAAGCTCACCGCCGACGAGATCGAACAGATGTCGGTGGATGATTTCCCCCCCGCCTGGCGCCTGGCCTGCCAGATGATCGTGCGGGATGAGGACCTGCTGGTGGAGTATGGAGTGAATTAATCCCGAAGCCTGGCAACTCAAGCCAGAAGTGCCTGTGCATGCGAAGGGGCGAGCCATGAGCTCGCCCCTTCGCGCTCCCAATACATAAACTAACGCTTATCCAAACAATCACAACAATTGATTATTAATTATACCCGCACTTATTGTAGTCTTTCTCACGTCGAAGCAGACTTTGTCTCACACCCCACATCGGCGCCGCCGGCACGGGTGGCGACAGAACTTAAAAATCCAAAGGAGTCGACGATGGCCGTAAAGACCTACAGTGCTGGTGTAAAAGACTACCGCCAGACGTACTGGACCCCGGAGTATACCCCCCGCGACACCGACATCCTGGCGGTGTTCAAGGTCACCCCGCAGCCGGGCGTGGACCGCGAAGAGGCCGCTGCCGCGGTGGCCGCCGAGTCCTCCACCGGCACCTGGACCACGGTGTGGACCGACCTGCTCACCGACCTGGACTACTACAAGGGCCGCGCCTACAAGATCGAGGACGTCCCCGGTGACGATGAGTGCTTCTATGCCTTCATCGCCTACCCCATCGACCTGTTTGAGGAAGGCTCGGTGGTCAACGTGTTCACCTCTCTGGTGGGCAACGTGTTCGGCTTCAAGGCCGTGCGTACCTTGCGTCTGGAAGACGTGCGCTTCCCCATCGCCTACGTGAAGACCTGCGGGGGGCCTCCGCACGGCATCCAGGTGGAACGCGATGTCATGAACAAGTACGGACGCCCCCTGCTGGGTTGCACCATCAAGCCCAAGCTGGGCCTGTCTGCCAAGAACTACGGTCGTGCCGTGTATGAGTGCCTGCGTGGCGGCCTGGACTTCACCAAGGATGATGAAAACGTGAACTCCCAGCCGTTCATGCGCTGGCGCCAGCGTTTCGACTTCGTCATGGAAGCCATCGACAAGGCGGAGCAGGAAACCGGCGAGCGCAAGGGCCACTATCTGAACGTGACCGCCCCCACACCCGAAGAGATGTACAAGCGCGCCGAATACGCCAAGGAACTGGGCGCCCCCATCATCATGCACGACTACATCACCGGCGGCTTCTGCGCCAACACCGGGCTGGCCAACTGGTGCCGCGAGAACGGCATGCTGCTGCACATCCACCGCGCCATGCACGCGGTCATGGACCGTCACCCGCGCCACGGCATCCACTTCCGGGTGCTGGCCAAGATCCTGCGTCTGTCCGGTGGTGACCATCTGCACACCGGCACCGTGGTGGGCAAGCTGGAAGGTGACCGGGCTGCTACCCTGGGCTGGATCGACCTGCTGCGTGACGGCTATGTGAAGGAAGACCGCTCCCGCGGCATCTTCTTCGATCAGGACTGGGGCTCCATGCCCGGCGTCTTCGCCGTGGCCTCCGGCGGCATCCATGTGTGGCACATGCCGGCTTTGGTCTCCATCTTTGGTGATGACTCCGTGCTGCAGTTTGGTGGTGGCACCCTGGGCCATCCCTGGGGCAATGCCGCTGGCGCCACTGCCAACCGTGTGGCTCTGGAGGCCTGTGTGCAGGCCCGCAACGAAGGCCGCGAGATCGAGAAGGAAGGCAAGGAGATCCTCACCGCCGCCGCCCAGCACAGCCCCGAACTCAAGGTGGCCATGGAAACCTGGAAGGAGATCAAGTTCGAGTTCGATACGGTGGACAAGCTGGACGTACAGCACCGCTGATCGAACCTGTTCATTGACCCTTGCGCGGGCGGCCAGGCGCCGCCCCGCCACCTGATCGAAAGAGGATGACACCATGTCTGATATCCAGAGCTTCAAGCAGTCGCTGAAATACGAGACCTTCTCCTACCTGCCGCAGATGACCGACGAGCAGATCCGCCAGCAGATCCAGTATCTGGTGGACCAGGGCTGGAACCCGGCCGTTGAGCACAGCGAGCCCGAGAATGCCTTCGGTTCCTACTGGTACATGTGGAAGCTGCCCATGTTCGGTGAGCAGTCGGTGGACACCATCCTGGCGGAAGTAGAGGCCTGCAAGCAGGAGAATCCGGGTCACCTGGTACGGTTGATCGGCTACGACAACTACGCCCAGTGCCAGGGGACTTCCATGCTGGTGCACAAGGGCTGAGCCCCGGGCACCCAACCCTGCCCTCACCCCAACCCCTCTCCCGCCAGCGGGAGAGGGGCTCGGTAAGGCCCCATGACACAGGACTCCCTTCTCCCCCTCGGGGAGAAGGGCCGGGGATGAGGGGAAGCGGCGGGTACCGCGGCCATCGACTGTCCTCACCCCGCCCCTGTCTCGCTTGCGGGAGAGGGGCTTACCAGGAGACACCCATGCACGAACAAGTTCGCGATTACAAGGTCACCCAAGAACCCTACTACCGCGCCGTGGGTGACGAAGTGGACCTCTACGAGGCCGCCTACGCCGTGCGCATGCCGATGATGCTCAAGGGCCCCACCGGCTGCGGCAAGACCCGGTTTGTGGAGTACATGGCCTGGAAGCTGGGCAAGCCCCTGATCACCGTGGCCTGTAACGAGGACATGACCGCCTCGGACCTGGTGGGACGCTACCTGCTGGATGCCAATGGCACCCGCTGGCAGGATGGCCCCCTCACCCTGGCCGCGCGCCATGGCGCCATCTGCTACCTGGACGAAGTCGTGGAAGCCCGGCAGGACACCGTGGTGGTCATCCACCCCCTGACCGACAACCGGCGCGTCCTGCCCCTGGAGAAGAAGGGGGAACTGGTCGAGGCCCATGAGGATTTCCAGCTGGTGATCTCGTACAACCCGGGTTACCAGAGTCTGATGAAGGATTTGAAGCAATCCACCAAACAACGTTTCGGCGCCCTGGATTTCGGTTATCCGGAGGCCGATGTAGAGAAGGAGATCGTCTCTCACGAGACGGGTGTCTCCCAGGACGTGGCCGGCAAACTGGTGGGCGTGGCCGAGCGGGCTCGCAACCTGAAGGGTCACGGTCTGGATGAAGGGATCTCCACCCGCATGCTGGTCCACGCCGGCTCCCTGATCGCCCGGGAAGTGGATCCCCTGGCCGCCTGTCGCATGGCCCTGGTGCGTCCCCTCACCGACGACCCGGACATGCGCGATGCACTGGATGCGGCGGTGACTACATTTTTCTGAGTGTCCGTGGAAGCAGTATCAGCTCCCTTTAGAACTCAGCTTCCCTGTGGAGCCTGGTATCCCCTGTGGGAGCTGGCCTGCCAGCGATGCGCTGCGGCAGCAGCGCCTGGAGTAGGTGCCCGCCGCCTTCGCGGGCGAGGCCCGCTCCTACAATGAATGATCATCAGGTCCATCAGAGGGGACTGCCATGAGCATCGATCTGGAAGATTATCGGGATCTGCTGGATGACCTGGGAGGTCATGCCGAAGAGGTCATGGGTGCGGCCTGGCAGGACGCAGTGCGTACCTTCAGCCCCGCGGGCCTGAAGAATTACTACCTGGACGGGGCCGTGGCCCTGAAGAACCTGGGTCGGGGTAGCGAGCCGGTGATCGACTTCATCCAGGAGGCCCCCAGTGTCGCTCGGGAACTGGGGGAGGAAGCCGTACGCTATCTGCTCGAAGCCGCCGCGCGGCTATCCTCCAAGACCAGCGGCGCCGTGGTCAGCCTGGTGATCTCCACCAGCCCCATCGCCGCCCGGCGTCTGGGTGATCCCGACCTGTTCCTGCGCTATCTGGGCCTGCTGGACAACCTGGTGGCCCAGGCCCCCCGGGGCATCCGCCCCATGCTTGAACACCTGGATGTGCTCCTCACCCACCTCACCCTGGGCGGACTGCGCCGCTGGGCCCTGTGGGGTGCCAAGGTCCATGGGCGCGACTTCAAGGCCCAGGTGGCCTACTTCGCCCTGGAGACCCCCGAATCCCAGTCCGTATTCCAAAAGGAGCGTCGCGGCACCCTGTTCGTGGACGTGCATCGGCGCATCAACATGTATCTGCGGGCCCTGTGGGCCCGGGATTTCTTCCTGCGCCCCACCAGTGGTGATTTCGAGTCCAAGGAAGGGGTACGACCCTATATCGAAGGCTATACCGTCCACGTCCCCGATGCCTATGATGATGAGCATGGCCTCAGTGGTCTGCAGATCTACCGTGCCACGGCAGCCCATGCGGCCGCCCATGTGGTGTACAGCCGCGCCCGCATGCCCGCCGACAATCCCGGCGGCATCGCAGGGATGCTGGTGGGGCTGATCGAGGATGCCCGGGTGGAGGCCCTGGCCCTGAAGGCCTTCCCGGGACTGCGCCAGATCTGGGCCCCCCTGCATGTGAGCCGCCCCGAGGACGGCGATGCGGTCACCCCCATGCTGGGCCGCACGGCCCGCGCCCTGCTGGACCCGGACTACCAGGACAACCATCCCTTCATTGCCCATGCCCGCCAGGCCTTTGCTACCCTGGGTGACGATCTGGAGCGCCATGGCCTGGCCTGGGAGCTGGCCTTCGAACTGGCGCCTGAGTTCCCCCATGCCGATGACTTTCACTCGGTACATGACCACATCCCCGTTCTCTATCGGGATGACAACCGCTATATCTGGAACCTGGGCTCCGACGAGGACTTCGACACCATCCGACTGGATCAACCCAGACAGGAACGCATCCATGTCTCACTGATGCAGATGATCAACGAACTGGATGTCCCCGGCGCCGGTGACGATGCCCAGCAGATCATGATCCTGGACACCGAGTTCTTCCGGGACTCGGAGGATGTGAGTCTCAATGAACAGGAGGGCAAGCCGCCCGTCTCCCTCCCCTATCATTACCAGGAATGGGACTACCAGATGCAGCTGGAGCGCCCCCACTGGTGCACGCTGCTGGAACGCCGCCCGGTGATGGGGGATCCACAAGTGATCGACGCGGTGACCGACAAGCACAAGCCGCTGATCAGTCGCCTGAAATATCTCATCGAGGCCCTGCAGCCCCAGGGCATGCAGCGCCACCGCCGCCAGCCCGAGGGGGACGATCTGGACCTCAACGCCCTGGTGGAGTCCATGGTGGACCTGCGCATGGGGCGCCAGCCCGACCCGCGGGTGCATATCCGCCACGAGCGCAAGGTGCGGGATCTATCGGTCCTGGTGCTGATCGACCTGTCCGAGTCCACCAATGATCAGGTGCGGGGCACCGACAGCAGCATCCTGGAGCTGGCCCGGGAGGCCACCGCCCTGCTGGCCGGTGCCATGGATCGCATCGGTGATCCCTTCGCCATCCACGGCTTTGATTCCGATGGCCGGCATGATGTGGAGTATTTCCGCTTCAAGGACTTCGAGGATGCCTACGACGACCGGGTGAAGGGCCGCCTGGCGGGCATGAAGGGGCAGTTATCCACCCGCATGGGCACGGCCATCCGCCACGCGGGGGAGGTGCTGCGGCGTCAGCCCACGCGCAAGAAGCTCATGCTGATCATCACCGATGGGGAGCCTTCGGATACGGATGTGCGGGACCCGCAGTACCTGCGTCAGGATGCGCGTCATGCGTTGGAAGAGGTGGCCAAGCACGGCGTGGATGCCTTCTGCATGAGCCTGGACCCTCATGCGGATGATTATGTGGAGCGGATATTCGGGGCCAAGCGGTATATGGTGGTGGATCATGTGGCGCGGCTGCCGGAGACGTTGCCGACCTTGTATGCGGGGTTGACGCGCTAGAGGGGGCGCTGTCCCCTCACGACCGACTCTCCCGATTCCTGCGCCGCAGATCCAGCAGCTTCTCCCGGATGCGGATCTCCAGGCCGCGTTCCACCGGCTCGTAATAGCGCGGCTCCCCCATCCCCTCGGGAAAATAACAGGCGCCCGCCGCGAACCCATCCACCTCATCGTGGGCGTAGCGATACCCCTTGCCGTAGTCCAGCTGCTTCATCAGCCGCGTGGGGGCATTGCGCAGGTGCAGGGGGACCTCCTGGGTGCCGCGCTTGCGGGCATCCTCCAGGGCCGTGTTGTAGGCCACATACACCGCATTGCTCTTGGCCGCACAGGCCAGATAGATCACCGCCTGGGCCAGGGTGAGTTCCCCCTCCGGACTGCCCAGACGATCAAAGGTGTCCCAGGCCTGCAGGGCCAGGGTGAGCGCCCGCGGATCGGCATTGCCGATATCCTCACTGGCCATGCGCACGATGCGCCGAGCCAGATAACCGGGATCACAGCCCCCGTCGATCATGCGGCAGAACCAGTACAGGGCCGCATCCGGATCGCTGCCGCGCACGGATTTGTGCAGGGCGGAGATCTGGTCGTAGAACAGCTCACCGCCCTTGTCAAAACGACGCAGGCCCTGGCTGGTGACCTCCTCCAGGATGGTCTGATCGATCACGGCCCCCTGCCCCTCATCCCGGGCCAGGTCGGCGGCGATCTCCAATAGATTCAGGGCACGACGGGCATCGCCATCGGCCACCTGCGCCAGCAGGTCCCGCAGCTCCGGCGCCATCTGCAGACCACGCTCTCCCAGACCCCGCTGGGGATCCGCCAGGGCCCGGTCGATGATCGCGCGAAGATCCATGGGCGCCAAGTTCTTGAGCACGTAGGTGCGCACCCGGGAGAGCAGTGCGTTATTGAGCTCAAAGGAGGGATTTTCCGTGGTGGCCCCGATGAAGGCGAGGGTGCCGTCTTCCACGTGGGGCAAAAAGGCGTCCTGCTGGGACTTGTTGAAGCGATGCACCTCGTCCACAAACAACAGGGTGGGCCGGTGCTCCTGCTGCTGGGTCTCCCGCGCCTGCTCCACGGCGGCGCGGATGTCCTTCACGCCACAAAGCACGGCAGACAGGGTGATGAAGCGGGCCCCGCAGTAGTGGGCGATCAGTCTGGCCAGGGTGGTCTTGCCGGTGCCCGGGGGCCCCCAGAAGACCATGGAGTGCAGGTGATCCTCTTCAATGGCGCGGCGCAGGGGCTTGCCGGGAGCAAGCAGGTGCTGCTGGCCGGCATATTCATCCAGATGAGTCGGCCTCATCCGGTCAGCCAGCGGGCGGGCGGGGTTGATGAAATCGGATACGGCCATGGCGTCAGAGGATGAGTCAGGCGCCCTGGGCGCCTTTAAACGTGAAACAAGCAAGGTTCAGCGACATATACTCCCTTCTCCCCCTCGGGGGAGAAGGGCTGGGGATGAGGGGGGTACGGCAGGCAACGTGCCAACTCTCGCCCCTCACCCCAACCCCTCTCCCCGCAGGGGAGAGGGGCTTGGATCGTATCTTTCATCATCAGGGGTGGCTCACCGCCTTGATGCATGAGAGTTAGTTGTGCATCACGTCCACACCCGGCGGGGGCTCGAAACGAAACCGGGAGGCGGGGATGTCGGGGTTGATGTCCATGTCGCCAAAGCGGATGCGGGTCTGCTGGCCGAACTGGTCATACAGCACCATCATGCGCACCTGCCCCTCGTCCATGCCGATCAGCAACCGTTCGAAATCCGAACCCGCTTCCCGTGGGGTCAAAGCCAGCCAGCTCATGCCCTCAATCTCGCCCTGCTCTTCCACATGAAAATCCTCTTCCAGGGGACGGGGCTGGGAGAGCAACATCACCGGAGTACGGCCCAGCACGGCGTCCATCTCCTGCACCGTGGCCTGGGCCAGGTCTTCATCGTAGGTCCAGAGGAACTGGCCATCGGCAATGATCTGCTGGGTATAGGGCTTTTCGTAGTTCCAGCGGAACTGATTGGGGCGCTTGAGATACACCCGCCCCTCGGTGGCCTGCATGACCTCGTCCTGCTCGGTGAGCACCACCTGCTCGAAATCGGCCTGGAAGCTCTCCATCTCCTGGAAGAAGTGGTCGAGCCGATCCCGGGCAGTGTCGGCCTGAACGGGGGCGATCACCAGCCCCAGCAGGGCCATGAGGATCCATAATCTGCGCATGTTGCACTACTCCTGTGGCGCGGGCGCCAGCACTTCCCGATTACCGTTGGACTGCAGGGGACTGACCACGCCGGCGTTTTCCATATCCTCGATCATGCGGGCGGCGCGGTTGTAGCCAATCTTCAGGCGCCGCTGCACGTAGGAGATGGACGCCTTGCGCGACTCCAGCACGATGGCCACGGCCTGATCGTACAAGGGGTCGGACTCCTCGCCACTGTCCACCGGCTCCAATCCAGGTACGACCGCCGATCCCGATTCGGGTTCCTCCAACACCGCATCCACGTATTCCGGCTCACCCTGGGCCTTGAGGAAGTTGACCACCTCGTGCACCTCGTGGTCCGCCACGAAGGCCCCATGCAGACGCACTGGATGGCCACTGCCTGGCGGCAGGTAGAGCATGTCCCCGTGCCCCAGGAGCTGTTCCGCCCCCATCTGGTCCAGGATGGTCCGCGAATCCACCCGAGAGGAGACCTGGAAGGCCACCCGCGTGGGGATATTGGCCTTGATCAGGCCGGTGATCACATCCACCGAGGGGCGCTGGGTGGCCAGGATCAGGTGAATGCCGGCGGCCCGGGCCTTCTGGGCCAGGCGTGCGATCAACTCCTCCACCTTCTTGCCCACCACCATCATCATGTCGGCAAACTCGTCCACGACGATCACGATGAAGGGCAGCGGCTGCAGTTCCGGGGCCGGCTCATCCGGGTCCAGGGCCGCCTGGGGGTTGTAGAAGGGATCGCGGATCGGTTCCCCTTTGGCCGTGGCGTCCTTGAGCTTGCGATTGTAGCCGGCGATGTTGCGCACCCCCATGTGAGACATGAGCTTGTAGCGGCGCTCCATCTCCGCCACCCCCCAGCGCAGGGCATTGGAGGCCTCCTTCATATCGGTGACCACGGGAGCCAGCAGATGCGGAATGCCCTCGTAGATGGACAGCTCCAGCATCTTCGGGTCGATGAGGATCAGGCGCACCTCCTCCGGGCGGGCCTTGAACAGCAAGGAGAGCAGCATGGCGTTGATGGCCACGGACTTGCCCGAACCGGTGGTACCCGCCACCAGCAGGTGCGGCATCTTGGCCAGGTCGGCCACCACGGGGGAGCCGCCGATATCCTTGCCCAGGGCCAGGGTGAGCGCCGATCCGGCGCCATCGAAGACCGGCGCGCGGATGATCTCCGAGAGGCTGACCAGTTCCCGCTTCTGGTTGGGGATCTCCAGGCCCACGGTGGACTTGCCGGGGATCACCTCGACGATGCGCACACTGATCACCGACAGGGCCCGGGCCAGGTCCTTGGACAGGCCGGAGATGCGGCTCACCTTGACGCCGGCCGCGGGTTGAAGCTCGAAGCGGGTGATCACCGGGCCGGGGTGGACCTCGACAACCTCCACTTGCACACCAAAGTCCTGGAGTTTTTCCTCCACCAGCCGGGACAGTGTCTGCAGGTATTCCTCGCTGAAGCCCCCCTCCTGGGCCTTGGGCTCATCCAGCAGTTTCAGCGGTGGCGCGGCATTGGGGTCGACGGTGTCGTTACCGAACAGCGACAACTGCATCCTGGGTTTTTTGGGCTTGGGAACGGCAGGCTCGGGCTCCGGCACCATGGGCTCCAGCACCGGCTCGATCCTTGGCTTGTCGTTCTTGCGGACCTTGCTGGAGGGCTTCTCGACCGTTTGTTTCTCTGCCTGCTGGCGCTGCTTCTCCTCCTTGCGTGCCTTGGCCTGTTGGCGCTTTTCCTCCTTTTTCACCTCGGCCTCGCGGGCCTTCTCGGCACGCCGAAGGGCGCGGCGCTCCAGAGCACCGGCGAATTTCTCCCGCGCGCGGGCCAGTAGCCACAGGGTACCGTGGCCCAGGGTGTCCATCAGTGACAGCCAGGACAACCCCGTGAACAGGGTCACGCCGGTGAGGAACAGGGCTAGCAGGAACAGGGTCACGCCCACCAGATCCAGCATGGGCACCAGGCCCTCGCCAATCACCTCCCCCAAAATGCCGCCCGCATTGAGCGGCAGCGTGCCAGGCAGAAAATGCAGGGTGGCCAGACCACAGCCAGCGGCCAGGGTGATCACGAACCCGAACCAGCGCACCCCCAGGGTGTGCAGGTCCAGCTCGCCGGTGTCCTTGCGGCCCCGGAACACCAGCCAGCCGCTGTAACCCACCATCACCGGCGCCAGATAGGCCAGGTAACCAAACAGATAGAAGAAAACATCCGCGAACCAGGCACCCACGCGCCCCCCCAGGTTGCTCACCTGCATGCCGGTGCCGGTCTGGGACCACCCGGGATCAGCGGGGTGATAGCTCGCCAGGGCGATGAATAGGTACGCGGCCGCCGCGGTGAGCACCAGCAGCGCCCCCTCCCTCAGCCCCCGGCGCACATGGGCGCTCATGGGGCGTCGGGGCGCCGGCTGCTTGCCGCTTACGGTCTTGTCCGCCTTTTTCTTTTGCCGTGCCTGAGCCAATTTGGAGTCTGGGTTGAAGGCTAGCCGCCTAGTGTACCGTAGGAGCCCCGGCGGGCGCACATCGGTCACCACGTCAGGACTTCTTTACGCTTGACGATGCATTGAGTAGATTGGCCGCATGATCAAAGAGACAGAACAACGAAACGATGAGTGATACTAAACACTGCCGCCTGCTGATCCTGGGCTCTGGCCCGGCCGGCTACACCGCCGCGGTTTACGCGGCCCGCGCCAACCTGAACCCGGTGCTGGTCACCGGCCTGGAGCAGGGAGGCCAACTGACCACCACCACCGATGTGGACAACTGGCCTGGAGAGGCGGATGGGGTGCAAGGACCGGAGCTGATGGCTCGCATGAAGCGCCATGCGGAGCGCTTCGAGACGGAGGTGCTCTTCGATCATATTCATACCGCAGAACTGGGTCAGCGGCCCTTCCGGCTCACCGGCGATGCCGGCAGCTACACCTGCGATGCCCTGATCATCGCCACCGGGGCCTCGGCCATGTACCTGGGCCTGCCCTCGGAGGAGGTCTTCAAGGGCCGCGGGGTATCCGCCTGCGCCACCTGTGACGGGTTTTTCTACCGGGGTCAGAGGGTTTCGGTGATCGGTGGCGGCAATACCGCCGTGGAAGAGGCCCTGTATCTGGCCAACATCGCCGACCATGTCACCCTGGTGCACCGTCGCGACAAGCTGCGAGCAGAGAAGATCCTGCAGGACAAGCTCTTCGAGAAGGAACGCGAGGGCAAGGTCACCATCGCCTGGGACCATGTGCTGGACGAAGTGCTGGGGGATCAGACCGGCGTCACCGGGATGCGCATCCGTCACGTGAATTCCGGGCAGACGCAGGATGTGGATCTGCAGGGTGTGTTCATCGCCATCGGCCACAAGCCCAATACGGATCTGTTCGAGGGCCAGCTGGAGATGAAAAACGGCTACATCCGCGTGCAGAGCGGCCTGAACGGCAACGCCACGGCCACCAGCATCCCTGGGGTGTTTGCAGCAGGCGATGTGATGGATCACGTCTACCGGCAGGCGGTCACCTCGGCGGGGTCCGGCTGCATGGCGGCGCTGGATGCGGAGCGGTTTCTGGACGAGGTTTAAAAGACGCCCTCACCCCAACCCCTCTCCCGCAAGCGGGAGAGGGGCTCGTGGTCCCGCATCCGCCGGAAGGGCGGGGTTTTTCTCCCTTCTCCCCGGCGGGGAGAAGGGTTGGGGATGAGGGCGCCCATGCTAGGTTGCACCCAGGAACACCGGCCGCCCCGCCCGGTCCTAATCAGGGTGCCCACATCAAGGCTCCGCCATGGCTGATGCCCCCCACGCTGCGCTGGAACTTCGCATCATCGATGCCCTTGACCCTACTATCCAGCCGGAGGAATGGGATCATCTGGGCGGCCATGACCACCCCTTCCTCAGCCATGCCTTTCTGTCTGCCCTGGAGCGGCACGACTGTCTGGGCTCGAAGTTCGGCTGGTATCCCCGCCACATGATCCTGCGGGAGCCGGATGGCACCCTGGTGGCCGCCCTGCCCCTTTATGCCAAGACCAACAACTACGGCGAGTTCGTCTTTGACTGGGCCTGGGAGCAGGCCTGGCAGCGCTCGGGGCTGGATTATTACCCCAAGCTGGTTTCGGCCATCCCCTATACCCCGGCCACCGGCCCGCGCCTGCTGGTCCACCCGGATCGCGATGCCGGGCCGCTGCGCGAGACCCTGATTCAGCAGGCCATCGAATTCACCGGCCGCCAGGGACTCTCCACAACCCATTTCCTGTTCACCGACAGCGAGGACACCCGGGCCTTCAAGGAGATGGGCCTATGCCTGCGCATGGGCTGCCAGTATCACTGGCGCAACGATGGTTACCGGGATTTCGATGATTTCATCGACGGTTTCAGCTCCAAGAAGCGCAAGAACGTGAAACGTGAACGCCGCCGCGTACAGGAGCAGGGGCTGGATGTGCGCATCCTGCATGGCCATGAGGTGGAGGATGATTTGTGGGCGGTGTTCCACCGTTTCTACCTGGCCACCTTCGAGCGCAAGTTCGGCATCCCCACCCTCACCCTGGACTTCTTTCGGGAGACTGCCCGGACGCTGGGTCGCCAGGTGATCATGGTGCTGGCGGAGGAAGACGGGCAGCCGGTGGCAGCGGCCCTGTGCTATCGGGGCAAGGACACCCTCTACGGCCGTTACTGGGGGTGCGAGCAGGATCATGATGGCCTGCATTTCGAGGCCTGCTATTACCAGGGCATCGATTACTGCATCCGTCACGGCCTGGATCGTTTCGAGCCCGGCGCCCAGGGGGAGCACAAGATCAGCCGGGGGTTTCTCCCCACCCGTACCTGGTCTGCCCACTGGGTGGACAACGCCGGCCTGCGCGGCCCGGTGATGGAGTTCTGTCGTCGCGAGGAGGCGGCGATGCGGGAGCAGTGCGAGAAGCTGATGAGTCTGTCGCCGTTCCGGCAGATCTGATGCCCCTCTCCCCTGCGGGGAGAGGGGTTGGGGTGAGGGGCTAGGACCGGCATAGTGCCCGCCTCCCGGGGCGCGGGGCGCCCCCCCCCCCCCCGCCCC
>NZ_JAJNAN010000045.1:0-22861 GCF_022227565.1 Ectothiorhodospira sp. 9100 | reverse complement strand
TGCGGGCGCGTGGATTGAAACATGCAACATGATCTGTCTCCTGGAACACCTAACGCACGTCGCGCCCCTTGCGGGCGCGTGGATTGAAACTCCAGTATTCAAGATGCCTTCCCTGGCGATGTGTCGTCGCGCCCCTTGCGGGCGCGTGGATTGAAACAGCACAAGGTGGCCCGCATCCTGGCCGGGAACGGTCGCGCCCCTTGCGGGCGCGTGGATTGAAACGCGTAAATCTCCCGGGCCTCGGACTGGGTGAGCGGTCGCGCCCCTTGCGGGCGCGTGGATTGAAACAGCTCCACCCCCCGGATGCGCTCATCGCTGGCGATCGTCGCGCCCCTTGCGGGCGCGTGGATTGAAACTAAGAAAGTCCCTGGAACCTCAATACGACTCCGAGGTCGCGCCCCTTGCGGGCGCGTGGATTGAAACCATATCTGCAGGGACACCAAAGGCGCTCCCCACAGTCGCGCCCCTTGCGGGCGCGTGGATTGAAACGTCTGAATTGGTATTTCCGACCCATTCACCTTTACGGTGGCGGCCATACCTAATGCTTCGGTGCTGCTATCCCCACTGACGACCCAGGAAGCGGTGCTGTCATCGCGTATTGAAGGCACCCAGGCCACCATGGGTGAGGGGTGTTGGAGTTCGAGGCGGCTAGAGGCGATGGCTGACGTGGACCCGATCGCCAAGCGCTGGCTCCACCGGTAGCCAGGTGTCAAACTGGGCAGTTCGGGCCTGGCGATTGATGCGCACCGGCACCCAGAGGCCAAACTGTGCCGGCCTTGCCTGACGATGGATGGGCATCGGGTGGGTATCGGTTTCGGCCAGCAGTTGACCCTCCTGGGAATACACCTCGATATGAATGGCCCCGGGGATGTCCCTGGGGCCACCGATTCCATGGGTGATGGAACCTTTCACTTGTAGGCCTTTTCCTCCTTGTATGACCTGAACGGGACCGAACGCGTAATCCGTTGAGTCGATGGTTTCCACTTCCAGCGCGGTGTTTGAACCCTGCTCGGGCTGCAAGCTGCATGCCGACAACAGTGTGGCGAGGATGAAGCCGGTCAAAGCGGGGAACAACCAGTGTCTGCCTTTCATGTGTATGGACCTCTTGTGGGGATGCATGATGGGTATTTTAGACATTCACCACACGCGTGAAGGGTGTGTGGATCGATCTGCGCGGGTGGATTAACGGACCTAAAGACGCCCTTGGTCCATGACCGGTACGCGCCAGTGATGAATGCCGCTGCCGGAAAAGTCCTTGCCAAGATCGTCCAGTACCGATTGGCTGGCTTCAGGGGGCAGGTGGATGAGTAACAGGGTCTTCGCCGTGTAACCCGCCACCTGTTCCGCCACCGTCATGGAGTGTTCCGATGAACCATGTCCGGCCGCGGGCACACTGGTAAAGCCAGGGACATCGGGGCGATCCAGCAGCCATTCCGTGACCAGATCGGCGGTCTGGGGGGGCATGACCAGATAGAGCAACTGATACGTCATCTTGGATATCCTCAGGAAGGCAAAGGTTCGGTCTTGACCGGTGTGAAACCAAAGCGCCGATACAGGATGGGCAGCAGAATCAGGGTCAACAGGGTGGCCGATGCCAGGCCGCCGATCACCACGATGGCCAGAGGGCGCTGGATCTCGGAGCCCGGGCCGGTGGCAAACAGCAGGGGCACCAGACCCAGTGCCGCGATGCTGGCCGTCATCAGGACGGGCCGCAGGCGTCGATGTGCACCTTCCACCACCACGTCCATGAGCTGTCCCTGGGCTCGCAGTTGGTTGAAATAGGTCACCATGACCACGCCATTGAGTACGGCGATTCCCAGCAGGGCGATGAAACCCACCGAAGCCGGGACCGAGAGGTATTCCCCGGTGATGGCCAGGGCAAATATCCCGCCAATCATGGCAAAGGGGACGTTGGATAACACCAGCAGAGCCTGGCGCACCGAGCGGAAGGTGGAAAACAGCACCAGGAAGATCAATCCCAGGGCCATGGGTATCACCAGGGCCAGCCGGGCGGATGCTCGTTGCTGATTCTCGAACTCACCTCCCCACTCCAGGCGGTAGCCGCTGGGTAAATCCACCTCCTGTGCTACGGTTTGCCGGGCTTCTTCAACAAAGCCCACCAGATCGCGTCCCTCCACGTTGGCCATGGCCACAGCATAGGCCTGGCCGTTTTCCCGTGTCAGCGCCACATGCCCTTCCGTGACGTCAATGCTGGCCAGGTTAGTCAATGGCACGGACTGCCCGTTGGGCAGGGTGACCTGCAGGGCCTCCAAACGGGCGGGTGACTGGCGCATTGCCTCAGCTCCACGGATCACCAGCGGCACGCGTCGCCCTTCTTCAAACACATGGCCGATGGGCCATCCTTCCAATTGTGTTCTGAGCAGCGCGGACAACGTGTCGGCATCGATGCCTAGCCGGCCGGCCTCCATCCGGTCAATGGTGATATTCAGGTACTGAGCCCCTTCATTGCGCGTGGTATAAACGTCCCTGGCTCCTGGCAAGGACTGCATCGCAGTGACTACTTCTGCGGCGATGCGGTTGAGTTGTCCTGGATCGGGGCCCAGAACTTTTACCGCCAGATCTCCCCGGACGCCTGTGAGCATTTCCGACACGCGCATCTCAATGGGCTGGGTAAAGGCGTAACCCACACCGGGAAACTGTTCCAGCACCTCACGGATGCCGTCAATCAGGGCCCCGCGGTCTTCAAAGCGCCATTCGGAGCGGGGGGCCAGGACCAGGAAACTATCGGTCTGATTGAGCACCATGGGGTCCAGTCCCAGTTCGTCGGAGCCGGTCCGGGCAACGATGCCCCGTATCTCCGGGATCTGTTCCAGCAAGGCCGACTGGATTCGTTGGTCCAGGGCCAGGGACTCGTCCAGGGTGATGGAGGGCAGCTTTTCCAGCTGCACGATCAGATCCCCTTCATTCATGGTGGGCATGAAGGTCTTGCCCACCAGGCCAAAAACGCCCGCCGCGGCCACCAGCAGCAACCCGGCAATGGCCACCACCACCTTTTCATGGCGCATGGCCAGTCCCAGCATGGGCATGTAAAAGCTGCTGAGCTGACGGGACAACCAGGGTTCACGATGGGCACCCTTGCCCAGCAGGAACGAGGACAGCATGGGGATGACTGTCAGTGAGAGCATTAACGAAGACGCCAGGGCAAAGATGATGGTCAGGGCAACGGGCTTGAACAGCTTGCCCTCCAGCCCCTGCAGGGTGAGCAGGGGCAGAAACACAATGATGATGATCAGGATGCCCGAGACCATGGGCACGGCGACTTCCCGGGTGGCTCGGTAAATCAGATTCAGCCTGGGGAGGCGCCCACTGGAACCATGGGACAGCCGTGTGACGATGTTTTCCACCACGACCACCGCGGCATCCACCAGAATGCCGATGGCAATGGCCAGCCCCCCCAGTGACATGAGATTGGCGGAAAGCCCAAACTGCCGCATCAGTATGAAAGTGCCCATGGCGGCCAGTGGCAGGATAAGTGCCACGGTGAGCGCCGCACGGAGGTTGCCAAGAAACAGGACCAGCAGAATCAGGACCAGCACCGTGGCTTCGATGAGGGCCTTGGAGACCGTATGCACGGCACGGTTCACCAGCATGCTCCGGTCATAGAAGGGCTCTATTCGCACGCCTTCAGGTAGGGTGGGTTCAAGTTCTGCCAACCTGGCTTTGACACCTTCCACCACGGTCTGGGCATCGGCCCCTCGCAGACCCAGGACCAGCCCCTGTACAGTCTCTCCCTCACCGTTATGGGTGACGGCACCATAGCGACTGAGTGCCGCCAGACGCACGTTTGCCACGTCACTCACCCGCAGAGGCTGATGAGGGTCCGGGACGACGACGATGGCAGCCAGGTCTTCCAGGGTCTTGATGGCACCCTCGCTGCGGACCAGCAGGGTTTCCTCTCCGGCATCCAGGCGCCCCGCACCGTCATTGCGATTATTGGCGCTGATGGCGGCCTGTAGCGTATTCAGACCGATCCCATGGGCTGCCATGCGAGCCTGATCCGGCACGACCTCAAAAGTGGTGACAAATCCGCCCAGAGAATTGACCTCGGCCACGCCGGGGACGGATCGGAGTGCGGGTCGGATGGTCCAGTCCAGCAGTTCCCGACGTTGCGCTAGCGACAGGTCCTGCCCTTCGACGGTGAACATGAACATCTCCCCCAGCGGAGTGGTCATGGGCGCAATGCCACCTTCGATGCCCTCGGGCAGGTTATCCCAGGCCGAGTTCAGGCGTTCAGCCACTTGCTGGCGTGCCCAATAGATATCGGTACCCTCTGCAAAATCCACGGTGATGTCTGTCAGCCCATACTTGGCAATGGAACGCATCATGGTCTGACGAGGGATGCCGAGTATCTCTACTTCGACAAGACTGGTAATCCGGGTGGCGATCTCTTCCGGCGTCATCCCCGGCGCCTTGATGATGATCTTTACCTGGGTGGTGGAAACATCGGGAAAGGCATCGATGGGCGTGTCCTGAAAGGCTCGCCAGCCGGCGCCCATGAGGATCAGCACCGCCAGGCAGACCAGCAGGCGCTGGCTGAGCGAGAATTTTATCAAACGTGTCAGCATGTCAATTACTCACCCAGCCAGATGGACTTCATTGCCGCAACACCTCGCGTTGCGACACGGTTGGAAGACTGCAGTGCTGCGCGCACCACCACGGTTTGGTCTTCCTGTGCCACCACCTGTACGGGCAGGGGGAGGAATGCGTTATCCGCATCCACGAGGATCCAGGTCTCGTTGTCATGGCGGACCAGCGCCGTGGCAGGGAGGCGCCAGTGCCCCGGTTCCAGCGGCTGGGCCAGCTGGACTTCCAGAAACTGCCCGGGGCGCAATTGCTCCGAGACATCATGGATTTGTGCCCGGAGCAAGATGCCCTGATCCTTTTCATGCACCATGCTGCCAATGGCAATGACTTGGCCTTGCAGCCCCTGGGTCGGGAGCAGGACCGAGGTGTCCAGGGTGACTGTGTCCAGTTGCGTCAAGGGGACATGGGTTTCCACCCACAAGGGATTCAGTTCGGCCAGACGGTAGAGGGGCTCGGCAGTGTCCACGGACTGACCGGTTTCCACCAACTGCTTGATGATGGTGCCGGCGATGGGTGCGTGTACCTGAAGGCTGCCACTCAGTTGCCGGGTTCGTGCCAATTGCCTTAAATCATCTTCACTCAGGCCAGCCAGAGAGAGCTGTTGCCTGAACTGATCCTCCTGATTGTTCAACTCCCGTTGCCGGGACTGGGTTTCCAGCAGCCGACGTTGGGGAATCAATCCTTCGCGAAACAGGGTCTGATCTCTTGTCAGTGCCTGCCGGGCCAGCTCCAGCTGGTTCAGTGCATCCAGGTACTGGCGCTGCGTATCCACCAGCTCAGGGCTCCTGATTTCGGCCAGCAGGTCGCCACTGGACACGTGTTGGCCCTCTGCCACTGCCAGGTGTTCAATGACGCCGCTCTGGCGGGCGGTGATCACTCGCAGCTGCGCCGTGGGTATGGTCACCACGCCGGGATAGCGCCCGCTGAGGGAATGGTCGGCTGCCGCGGGGCTCGCCCACTCCACCCCCAAGGCTTGTGCCTGGGTTTCTGTCAACGTGAGTGGAGGTTGATCCGCTGCGGTGGCCTGGCCGCCGAGCAGGGCGGTCAGGAGCAAAAGAAACAGGGTGTATTTCATTTGGGTATGACTCCCAGAGCCTGATTGAGACGCGCCTGGGCACGACCCAGTTCGATACGACGCTGTTCAAGATCCAGTGCGCTGCTACGGGCCAGCGTCTGGGTTCGCAAGAGTTGCACCAGGTCGGTTTCACCCAGATCAAAGGCGCGTTGCGCCATGTGCAGGGCATCCTGGGCCAGGGTTTGTCGACGCGTTGCCAGGTTCAGGGCCTCTTCGGCCCCCTGATGGTCCAGACGGGCCGATATCAACGCCTGCTCGGTGGTCAGCCGCGCCTGCTGGAGTGCCACATCCTGTTCGGTCTGGGTCCGCACCGCCGAGGCGATGGCGGGTGCGGACTGACCGGCCAGTCCAAAGGGCAGGGTCAGTGAAATCTGCACGGCATCGTGGCTGTTCGCGCCGCTGAACTCCCGGGTATTTCGGCCCCCTACGCCCAATATCGGAGTCCCGGCCCGGGAGCGCCGGGCCTGAATGGTTTCGGCTTGGGCAAGGGCGAGGGCATGTTGCGCTTGCTGTATCCCGGGGTGGTTCGGTGGAAGCTCGGTGGCGGGGACAGGGGGTTCGTATATCGGCTCGGGTAAGGCCGTCTGGCCTGTCAGTTGTCGGTACCCTGCCAGTGCAACCCGATACGCGGACTGAGCATCACTCACGTCGGCCTCTCGATCGGCCACTTCCTGACGGATGGTCAGCAGGTCAAACTGCGCAAGCTCTCCAACGGCGACAAGCCTGGCGACCTTGTTCTCCAGATCCCGGCTGGTCTGTAGTGAAAGCTGCATCTGTTGCAGGGTGGCTTCGGTGAGGGCCACTTCCCACACCTGTTCCCGAACCCGTCCGGCCATGGTCCAATGCTGTCGCAGATCCAGGACGTCCGCCTGATCTCCCAGGGCCTGGGCGACCCCTTGCCGTGCACGGCGCTGGCCCTGCCACCACAAGGGCAGCTCAAGCGTGGCCTCGATCTCGCGGAAGCCCTCATCATCCGTGATCTGGTCGGAGATGTAGTTCAGGTTCAGGGAGGGATCGGCCGCGAGCACACCGCTGCTCTGGCGTCTCACGGCGTCTCCCTGCTGCCTCAGGCTGTTGCTCAGGGCCTGTTCGCCACTACGCACCAGAGCCGCGGAGATCACCTGACCCAGCGTGTCGGCACTGACCGACGGACTCGCCAGGGCCAGGCACATAGGAAGTACAAGGCTCAGGGATGCCCTTTTGAAGCAAGATGGTGTTCTCCTGTACTCCCAGGGTTTAACGTCCATCACGACTGGTCTTCGCGGTCAGTGGTACGCTTGCGGCCGGTGATCATGGCGCGTACCAGGTTCTCTTTTTGGGTCAGACTGCCCAGCAGTACGCCGACCAGATGGATCAAGACCAGGCCCAGGGTGAAGTCGGCCAGGAACTTATGGACTTCTTCCACCGCTTCTTCCACGTCATGACTGACCCCGGCCATCATCCCGGCTAGCGGGCCTGAGGATTCCTCGGCTCCCAGGGTGGCCATACCGCTGACGCTGAGGCCGATGAGGCTGATGAACATCAGCACATAGATCCAGCCCGCCAGGGGATTGTGGCCTTCATGGTATTCAGGTTGTCCACGCAGCAGTCCGCGCACGTGGGCCATGACCTCGCTGGGGGGCCGCACGAAATCCCGGAAGCGGGCATGGGTGCCGCCGATGAAGCCCCAGGGGATGCGGGCCAGGACCAGCACTAGCACCGCGTAGCCCGCCAGTGTGTGTACGTCCATGGCGTCGTCACTGACGGCGTAGGCGATGATGAAGGCGGCGGCCAGGCCCCAGTGGAAGATGCGGATGAAGGGGTCCCAGACCGTGATCTGATGGGAGGTGTTCATGATGTGACTGCCCTCATGTCTGTGAGTGTGAGGGCAGTGTGGCGCGGCAAGCTTAAACCAGGCTTAATCTGTCCGGCGGCAGTCAGATATTCGGTTAGATCGGGGGAGGGGCATCGCCATTGTTGACATTGGGCAAGATCGTGCTGAGTGATACGGCGGTTGGGTCGATCCCATCTTGCGGTGCAGCGAGAGGGGCACTATGGTGATCGATTCATCTCCTCCCCAGAGTGCTGTCATGCGGCTACCTTTCATCCTTGTGCTTACCCTGTGCGCTCTGCCTGCCATGGCCCAGACCCCGGAACCTCCGCCCGATTACCGCCAATGGGTGGAGATGCCTGAGCTTCAGCGTGAATTGCTGCGGGAAGAAATGCAGGAACATCTGATCGCCTACCAACGTATCCTGGATCACCTCGCCCGTGGCGAGATCTCGGAAGCAGGAGAGATGGCAGAACAGACCATGGGCGTCAGCACCATGGGCAAGCACCGCTCCGCAACCCGCGGCCTGGGTGGCCCTGGGCGCTACATGCCGGATGGCATGCGTCAGATGGCGTTCGCGATGCACGAATCAGCGACCGAATTCGCCGAGGTTGCACAAGAGGAAGACATGCCCAAAGCACTCAGGGCGCTTCACGAGCTCACCTCTACCTGCGTGGGCTGTCACATGTCGTTTCGCACGCGTTGAGGGGAGAGGGCTATCGACCGGGCTCCAGGGCCAGTAAATACCCCTGGCCACGGCGGGTCTGGATGACATCTGCACCGAGCTTGTCCCGCAGTCGGGAGATGTAGACTTCCAGCACATTGCTATCCCGTTCACTCTCATACTCGTAGAGATGCTCTGCAAGCCGTGTCTTGGACAACACCTGGCCAGGATGACGCAGGAAGTACCGTAGCAGTTTGAATTCGGTGGCAGTCAGTGACAATTCCGTGGGGCCGTCCACCAGCATCTGACGTTGTTCATCCAGGTGCCAGGGGCCCACTCGCAATGTGGTGTCCCTGACCGGTGCCGAGCGGCGCAGCAGGGCCAGAATGCGAGCCAGCAGTTCTTCCACGTGAAAGGGTTTGCCCAGGTAGTCATCGGCCCCCTGCTGCAAGCCTTCCACCCGCTCTCGCCAGCTGTTGCGGGCAGTGAGGATCAGTACCGGGATGGTGATGCCCCTGTCGCGCCAGGCGGCCAGCACCTCCAGGCCAGGCAGGTCAGGCAGTCCCAGGTCGAGGACGATCAGGTCATAGGGCTCAGTCTCACCCAGGTGCCGGCCGTCCACGCCATTCAATGCCAGATCCACCGCCAGCCCTTCTCCGTGCAGGCGGCGTTGCAGGCGTGTGCCCAGTTCTGCGTCGTCTTCAACGATCAGGACTCTCATCAGAGGGCTCCCGAGGGCGGCTTGGAGGATGATGAGTTGGAATGCAGGGAAGCCGGATGAGGCAGGGGCAGGGAGAGTGTGACCCGCAGCCCGCCCAGGTCAGGTGAGGCGTCGTAGGTGATTTGGCCTTCATACTGGTCAACCACGTCCTGCACAATGCCCAGCCCCAAGCCATGCCCGTCTCCCCGTTCGTCCAGGGGGCGACCTTGACGCCCAAGCAACGGCATGCCTTCCGGGGGGATGCCGGGGCCGTCGTCTTCAATGATGACCTTCAGGGTGTGACCATGAGCGACGCGCAGTTCCACCCGAACCTGAGAAGCCGCCCAGCGGCAGGCGTTATCCAGTAGGTTGCCAAAGATCTCCAGCATGTCGTCCGCATCCAGAGGCCATGTGCCGGCGGGTACCTGCAGATGCACTGTCACCCGGTGCTGGTGGATCCGGTGCAGGGCCTCCACCAGGCCTGTCAGTTCCTTTCGGGCATTGAAGCCGGGCCCGGGGTGATCCCGTCCGGCCAGGCTCGCGCGACGCATTTCCCGCTCCACCGTCTCGTTCATGGCGTGCAGTTGTTGCCTTAGGGTTCTGGCGGCGTTGTCGTCGCCTTGAACTGACATGTCATCCGCCAACTGGGAGAGGACCGCCAGGGGGGTCTTCAGGGCATGGCTCACATTGCCCAGGGCGCGGCGGCTGCGGTTCAGGCGCAGGCCGTGGTGGTGGACAAGCCGGTTCACTGCTTTGAGCATGGGGGCGATCTCCCGGGGGGCGGGCAGTTCCACCGGCACGGCTTCTCCGGTCTCCAGGCGGCGGCAGGCGTCCACCGCGGCATCCAGGGGGCGGAGGGCGCGGTGGATGACCAGAAATTGCAGCAATAATGCCAATCCCAGGGCCGGCAGGGTGATGGCCATGAAACGCCCCTCCAGTTCGTCCACGGCGGCCTTCATTGGTCCCAATTCCTGGGCAACCGAGATCACCACAGCCTCATCCTCGATGCGGTAGCCACGGCTGAGCATCAGCAGTGGCTGGTCGCCAGGGCCCTGAATGCGGGTGATCCACTGCTCACCCTCCGGAACGTCGGGGGATTCCAGGTCCTCATCCCAGAGGGAGCGGGAGCGCACCACCGATCCAGGTGACTCAATCCGAAAGTAGTGTCCTGAGAGTGGGGTACTGTAGATGATGCCCAGGGTACGATTGAAGGCGGCGGGACCCTCCTCGCTATCCAGTAGGTGCACATACAGGGTGTCGGCATCATGGTCCAGCCGGTCCACCAGATAGCCGTCCACCAGGACACGGGATAGCGCCTGCAACCCCAGGCCCTGGGCAATGAGCAGCGCCAGCAGACAGGAACCCGCCAGCAGGCTCAGTCGGAATTTAAGGGAGTTCATGCCACGTGCTCAAAAAGCGCCGCGCCCGCTCATGAGCGGGCGCGGCAGAGAAAAGACAGCGGGTTTTTAATGGTCTCGTGCCGTTTGCGCTCAGCGATCGATTTCCCGTTCGATCAGACTGGCGTCACGTGCATCCAGATAGAGCTCGTGGCGCACGCCGTCTGCGTCGAGAATCTTCAGTTCGTAGACATGTCGGCCGTCTTCCCTTTCCAGTTCAGCCTCCACGAAGTGCCCAGGCACGATCTCTCTGGCATGTTTGAGGATCTCTTCCATGGGCATGATCTCCCCGGCGGATCGCAAACGCAGGATCTCGTCGTGTTCCATGCGATCCCCGGATAGAGCCAGGCCGGGGGTGATCAGGGCAAGGCACAGGAGGGGGGTGATCAATGATTGTCTATTCATGGGGGTAGACCTTTTCATGTGAATGGAAGGGCAGTGTGCCACCGTAAGCTGAAATCAACCTTAAAAGCCATGTACCGTGCCGCCCGCATGCATGGGCAGCCAGAATAGCCTACCGACCGGGTCAACTGATGGGCCGACTGGATGCCGGCTGGGACTCTGACAGTCCCCTCCCGCTTCTGGCATGGCTTCAGCCAGATTTGGGAATTTACCTGTTCTGGATCATTATTCTGGCACTTGTCGTAGGGTAGTGTTCACCCTGACATGCGTGATGGCGTTGAGCCAGCGCGGTATTTGCCAATAAGGCTCATTTGGAGGGTATGTAAATGGTTGGTGAAACGAAAGGTTCGCTCTCGGGGCTCAATGAAGAAGAGGCCATGGAATTTCATGGTGTCTTCATGTCCAGCATGATGGGCTTCCTGGCGGTTGCCGCTGTGGCCCACGTTCTGGCCTGGATGTGGCGTCCCTGGGGTGTGGCTTGGTAAGACTTCTCGCCTGAACGGCGAATCAAGTCCCAAGCAGTACCTCAGACGTAGCAATATAAGCAGTTTCTTTCCGATATAGGAGATTTCAATATGTGGCGTACTTGGCTGCTGTTCGATCCGCGCAGAGCGCTGGTTGCCCTGTTTGCATTCCTGGCCGTGCTGGCTCTTCTGATCCATTTCATCCTGCTGAGCACCGAGCGCTTTAACTGGATGCACACGGCCTCTCTGGCCGAGACCACCGAGCAGGTGGTGGCTCAGGCGTAAAAAGACAAGTCAATCCTTGTCTTGAAATGTCTGATGCCCACGCGACCGGGCGGGATGGCATACCCCATGCCTCCCGGTCGGTCGCGTGGGCAATGTACTGACCTGAGTGTTGTATGGGCAACACCATCAATAGCCTGCAGGAACTGCTGGAAAAAATAGGCGAAATCGAAGCCCACGACGGTATCGTTTCCCTCCAGAGCGTGTTGCAGAAAATTGGCCGTCGTTCGTTTGGCCCGCTGCTCCTGGTGGCCGGGCTCGTCACTGTTGCCCCACTGATCGGCGACATTCCTGGCGTGCCGACATTGATGGGGTTGCTGGTGCTACTGACTGCGGGGCAATTGCTGCTGGGCCGGCAGCGTTTCTGGCTGCCACGGTTCATACTGGAGCGCTCAGTTCCCGACAGCACCTTGCGCAAGGTGCTGGACCGCCTGCAAAGGCCTGCCAGGTTTCTGGATCGGTTGTTCCGACCACGACTCATGCTGCTGAGCACCGGTCCCGGTGTTTACCTGATTGCTGTTGCCTGTCTCTTGATTGCGGTGATCATGCCGTTTCTCGAAGCCATTCCATTCAGCGCCAACGGCGCCGCAGCAGCACTCATTGCCTTCGGGCTCTCCCTGATCGCTCGTGACGGTATCCTGGCGCTGTTTGCCCTGCTGGTCACGGGCATGATATTCAGCCTGGTGATCTATCAGTTCGCCTTCACATGATCCCGCTTGTCGGGGCCCGATGCCTGGATCGACGAGAGCAAGCGCGATGAGCTGGATGGGGAGATCGGCATCAAAGGGCCAGCAATACCTCGGACAAGTGCGCCGACTCCGATGACTTTGCCCCACCGGTCATTATCCCCGAGGGTGCCAAGAGCGGGCCCGCTATGGCGAGCAGGTGATGGCCACCTTGGCCGGTGAACTTACCCGTACCTACGGGCGGGGTTGGTCGAAGCGCAATCTGGCCAATATGTGCCTGTTTGCTCAGTGCTCTCCCAGAGTCGAGATGGTGCAGACGCTGTCTGCACAATTGAGCTGGAGCTCGGTGCGGGTTTTACCTCCGGGCCGTGGAAGGCGCCCTCAGTGAGTGGGCTGATGTGCGGACAGGTTCCGGTTCTGGACTCCCGCGTTTGCCAGGCACTTGCCCATTGATTGCGTTTATATGTTGATGCAATCAATGAGGTCTTGGGAGTGAAAAGATGGCAAACGTGACCATAAGAAATTTGCCAGATGAGGTACACCGTGCGATTCGCGTGCAGGCCGCCCATCACGGCCGCAGCACCGAGGCGGAAATACGCGCCATTCTGGAAGCCGCAGCGCGGCCGCCCGAGCGCGTCAAACTCGGTTCCATGCTGGTATCCATCGCCCGCGAGGCAGGTGAAATGACCGATGCCGAAGTCGAGCACCTCAACCAGCTCCGCGACAAGACGCCGGTCGAACCGATGGGTTTCGGATGATCGTCCTGGATACCAACGTCATTTCGGAGTTGTGGAGGGTCGAGCCGGATCCCAGCGTGCTGGCCTGGATCGACGCACAGACAGTGGAAACGCTCTATCTTTCGGTCATCACTGTGGCCGAACTGCGCTATGGTCTTGCCACGATGCCAGAGGGCAGGCGCCGCACGATCTACCAGGAGCGTCTGGAGCATGAGGTGTTGCCGATCTTTGGGGACCGCGTACTGCCCTTTGATCTGGCTGCTTCTCAAGCCCATGCTGACTTGATGGCACGGGCGAGGGCAGGAGGGAAGGCGATTGGCCAGGCAGATGGCTATATCGCCGCCACAGCCGCTGCTCACGGCTTGATGGTCGCAACACGGGACCTCAGTCCTTTCGATGCGGCTCACCTGAAAACCATCAATCCATGGGAGGCATCGTCCTGAGCATCCGCTCTCGGCGATGCTGAGCAGTTGACAGGGAGCAACGAAGACATGGCCACTCAAAGAAAGCCTTCTTTGGATCCGGAAACCCTGTTGGAAGAGATCCTCATCGATGCGTATGGCGACGATGAGCAGCTCTGTGCGTTGCATGCAGGGATCGAGGATGGCCTGGATCTGCCGATGGATGTGCACGTCATTGGTGAGCCCCTCTCGCTCATCGCCATCGACTATGATGGCAATGCAAGGCGGGGGCTGATGGCTCGGTGCCGTGGCGCAGACGGGACCGAGCATCGAGTCGCCTTGGCCGATATCCAGCTTGCCCCTGACGCCGCCGGCTATGCGTATCTGGCTGCTTATTGCTGTTGGCTCGGTGTGCAGCCGGCCAGCCCCCGACCACGGCGCGCTGCAGGGAGGAGGGGCCGGCACCACACGGCGGGCGAAGAAGAGATCGATCTGGCGAAGCCCGTGGATCTTATCGTGCTTGCGGTGAAACAACGGGCGGCGCGCTGTCGGCTCATCGGGAGCGGACGGGTGATCACCCTGCGCACGGCATCTCTGTGGGGCATCGTGCCCGGCCAGGTGATCACGGTGCAGGCAAACAAGCATTGGCGCTTCAACGGACACCCCTACCTGTCCGGGCAGATCACCTCCAGCCGCCTCGATGCGCTCGCGCTAGGACTCACCCCGCTTGCCTTGAACGCGTTTGGGGCCTGGGATCCCGCCGATGCGTACGGGGTCGAGGTCGACGAACCCGTCGAGGAGTGGGCCAGGCCGATGATCGCGCGGGGACCCCGGCCGATGTTCGAGATGGAGCAGGTGCTGCCGGGCCACAATCCAGATGATTTCGACTCGGACCCAATCCTTGAAGCGAATGACCTCAAGGAGGCTGGCGATACGGAAGCAGCGCAGGACATTCTCACCCGGCTGCTTGAGGCCGATCTGCGCTGCCTTGATGCCCATGCACATCTGGGCAACCTGTTTTTCCAGACCCGCCCTGACTGGGCGATCAACCACTACGAGGTCGGTGTTCGCATCGGCGAGCTGTCACTGGGCCCAGATTTTGACGGTGTGCTTGCCTGGAGCCTCATCGACAACCTGCCCTTCCTGCGCTGCATGCAGGGCTATGGGCTGTGCCTCTGGCGGTTGCAGCGCTGGGAGGAGGCTGAGCACGTGTTTGAGCGCATCCTGCTGATGAACCCGCTGGACAACCAGGGGATCCGTTTCCTCCTGCCGGCCGTGCGGGGGCACGAGGCATGGGTGGATGATGAAGACTGAGAACTGACTGAGCGGCCCATGACCCGGAAGAAAACCACGACCTCCACCAAGGCCTCCACACGCCGACCCATGGCCGACAAGGTCATCAAGAAGATGCGCAGTCACGTGGGCGCCAAGGTCGTCGACCTCAGCGCCGTCATGGAAGGCAAAAAGAACGCCCAGGCTCTGCAGAAAACAGTCGCGAGTGCTGAGGATCTGGCTGACCTCCATCCCGCTCACGCGATCTACGTGTACGCCCAAAACCAGGCCTCGGTGATGGCCGAACAGCTCACCATGCTGCCTGAGATGGACCGCTTGACCCGGCTCATCGGCAAGGCCGAGGAAGATTACATGCCGGGTGGCCCACCGATGAGTCCGCTCACCACCTCGTTTTTCACGTGCTGGGCGTTCTTCGACGCCGGTGTCGGTCTGGGCCGGGAGACCCTTGGCACGATCGTCATGGCGGTGGGGAAGACGTTCGGCATGCACGAGGAACTGGTGCGGGTGATCGGTCTGATGCAGGACTCCCGGATGGCGGTGTACGCCCACGAGGGTTTCAGCGATGGCGCCATCGTCCTGCGCGAACTGGTGACCAACCGGATCTGCAAGACCATCTGCCCATCGGGCTATGGTGGTCGGGCAGGGGAACTCTGGTACGCGCGAGTGCTCCCGCCCCCGCATGACGGCATGGATGTACACGTGGTTTTCACCACACCCTACGTCTTGATCGATCCGCCTGAAAGCGAGTGGTTGGCCTATTTTGACCGGACATTGCCGCTGGAAACGCCCGAGAAACGCATTGCCGCCTACGAACGGCATATGAAGTGGGGACCCGCGCGAGATTACTGGACTGAGTTCGTGTTTGAGGCCTACGTCAACCACCGCCAAGATATGATCTTCCTTACGGGCTTGCCGGATGTGCCCGAAAGCCGACCGCATTCCCAGGTAAACACTTGACGCCTCGATAATCGCCGGCGGTTGCTGACCATTACCCCTTGTAACGCCGGATGGCGGTCTTCGCCTACCGGTCCCCATGTGCTACCGGGCAGAGCCGCTATGGTGTGGAAGGCACCCTCTGCCGCGACAGGGAGCGAGCGCCATGACACGGCTTAGCGTTCAACATCTGGCCCAGATCGACCGTGCCCAGGTGGATTTTGGCGATCTCACCTTGTTGGTGGGACCTCAGGCCAGTGGCAAACTGAGTGAAATAAACAGCAGTACAGGCCAGGAATTGGCAATCCTGTAAGGAAGGCAAACAGGCGGAATTTCTCATCGAGCGTTGCTTTCCCTGGCACCTTGTGGAGCGGATCGGTGTGCACTCGCGCGCAGTCTATCAGCAGGCAGTAAATGCATTGCCGGCGGGTGGCCATCGTCCTGTGGTCGAAATCCGACCCGATTGGTATTACTGCAAGGACGAAGAGGTCCGGCCAGGCCGGATGTTTGTCTTCGAGACCGGGCAGTTGACCAACCCGCGCTACCAGCGGGATCGGGACCCGAAGGAGTTGCTGTTCCAGTTTGGCCGTTGCGCCGTGCATTTCGCCGTGGACGACCACGAAGTGCGCATGTGCACCCACCTCAAGGGCAAACATTCCTGGTTCCTTCCGTTCAACAAGGGATACGAGGATGGCGCGGGTAACCCGCCAAATCCGTCAGGGCTGGCCACCAACTACCTGTGGGAGGAAGTGCTCACCAAAGAGTCGGTGACCGATATTCTGGAGAACTACGCCCAGATTGTAGAAGAGAAGGACGATAAGACCGGCAAGAAGCGCTACAAGCAAATCTTCCCGCGCTATCACCAATTGACGGTGGTGCGCCGGCTGTTGGCCGATGCGCAGGAAACCGGCGTGGGCAAGCGCTATCTGGTGCAGCATTCGGCAGGCAGCGGCAAGAGCAACTCTATTGCCTGGCTGGCGCATCAGTTGGTGGGGCTGGAGAAAGACAGCCAGGCGCTATTCGATTCGTTAATCGTTGTGACCGACCGGCGCGTGCTCGACAAGCAGATTCGCGACACCATCAAGCAGTTCGCCCAGGTCTCGGCTACCGTCGGGCATGCGGAGCGCTCGGGTGACCTGCGCGCTTTCCTCTACGGTGGCAAGAAGATCATCATCACGACGGTGCAGAAGTTCCCCTTCATCCTCGACGAGATTGGCGACGAACACCGCCAGCGCAAGTTCGCCATCGTCATTGACGAGGCGCATTCGAGCCAGGGTGGCAGGACCAGCTCGGCGATGAATCAAATTCTCGAAGAGCGGCCCGAGGGTCAGGAAGAGGAAGAGACCCTCGAAGACCAGATCAACCGGCTTATGGAAGGCCGCAAGATGGTCACCAATGCCAGCTATTTCGCCTTTACGGCCACGCCGAAGAACAAGACACTGGAGATTTTTGGCGAACCCGACCCACAGCCGGACGGGACGGTGAAGCACTATCCCTTTCACAGCTACACCATGAAGCAGGCCATCCAGGAAGGCTTCATCCTGGATGTGCTCAAGATTTACACGCCGGTGGAAAGCTATTACCGGCTGGCCAAGACGGTGGAGGATGACCCCGAGTTTGATGCCCAGCGGGCCCAGAAGAAGCTGCGGCGCTATGTGGAGTCCCACCACCATGCCATTCGCGAGAAAGCCGAGATCATGGTGGACCACTTCCACGAACAGGTGATCGGCCACCGCAAGATTGGCGGCAAGGCCAGGGCGATGGTGATTACCAACGGTATCGAACGGGCCATTCAGTATTTCCACGCCTTTCAGGGCTATCTCAGGGAACGAAAAAGTCCCTATGGACCCATTGTCGCTTTCTCCGGTGAGCATGAGTACGGTGGCAGGAAGGTCACCGAAGCCAGTCTCAACGGATTCCCCAGTAGCCAGATTCCGGACAAGGTCCAGCAGGACCCCTACCGTTTCCTGATCGTGGCCGACAAGTACCAGACGGGCTACGACGAACCGCTCCTGCATACGATGTATGTTGACAAGGCGCTTTCCGGCATCAAGGCGGTGCAAACCCTTTCGCGGCTCAATCGCGCCCATCCGCAGAAGCACGATACCTTCGTGCTGGATTTCTACAACGACTCGGAGATCATCCAGAAATCGTTCGAGCCCTACTACCGTACCACCATCCTCAGTGACGAAACCGACCCAAACAAGTTGCACGATCTTAAGTCCGATCTGGACGCCTGTCAGATCTACATGCCGGAACAAATAGATGATCTTGTTGGGCGCTATTTGAGCGGAGCGGACCGGGATCAGCTCGACCCTATTGTTGTTTCCCACCCCCAATCGCTGATCACTGCCTGATCCGACGTGGATTATTGGACCGTTCATAGGGAGGAAGTGGTGGCAGAGGGGGAGTCGGGGATGGAGCGGGACATTTATGACCAGCCGACCACCTGTCTGTCAGGGGGGGCGACTGCCTGATCTTGCTGAGCCACCCGGTAAACGCCGCGGCGCACCTGTTCAAGGTGACCCTGGCGCCTGAGTTGAGCCAGTCGCTGCGGGAGGTTGTGGGTCGGTAGGCCTTCCCGGGTTGCCAGTTCACGGATGTCCGCCAAGGTCATCTCCGGGGCCTGAGCGATGATCTGCAACCACTGCTCGACTTGGGGGCGCTGGGTGGATCGGCCCTGGAGTGGGCTGCCCTTGGGCAGGCGTGCGCCAAGCTCGAGGAGTTTGCCGTCCAGATGGGCCAGTTCCGCCCGCTGGGCTTCCTGCAGACGTCGCTGAGCCTCTCGGTGACTGCTTAGCATTTCCCGACGTTCGGCCTTGAGTGCCAAGAATTGTTCGCGGCGGGTGGCTTCCTGCTGTTCGTATTCTTCGCGCGCCTTTTGCTCTGCCAGTTCGTAGATTTGCTGGGCGGTGAGGTGATTCAGGGTGTGTGTCATGGATGGATCGTCTGGTGTCGTCTTGATATCGAAAGGTGAATGGGGACGTTCCAGGTCATCAGGCCGCCCCTGCCGGGCCGTCATTGGCCGGATACCGGTCCAGGCATCGGCAGGCCGGTCACTCCGGACCCGGCGGCAGGCTGCTGTGAAGCGTATGGGGCGGGGTGGATCACGATACCGGGGGTGAATGCCGTGACGTGATCCGTGTGCTGGCCGTTTCGGGAGATTCCGACGACAGCGGTGCGACATGTTAGCGCAAGACGTGGGCTCACCGTAAATCCTTTTTGGCTTCAGAATGGAGCCAGTCAAGCGCCGCGCTGGCGCGCAGTCCTTTGGGATAGGGCCCTTCCCCTTCATGGCCCCTTCCATTACTGCCCTTGATCCCTTTTGGGCCCTTTCGCGTTCGCTGTCAGGGTGTCCACAGAATCCGTGGATAAGGTTGTGGATAATTCCTGGAAGAACGTCTGCTGGGCTTGCGGTGCGAAGGCCACGGAACAGATTGGACACTTTTTGACCAGGCCTGGGCGGGTAGGCCGGGGATGGGGCGCCTGCTCCAGGATGTTGCGTGCCAGGGTGTCCTGGCGTTCCTCGACCGTCATGCCCGGGATTGCACCCAGGTCACCACGCGCTGCGTGCGGTTGTTGTCCTCGAGCAGACGCTGTCGTAGGCCATGACTCGCGTCTTCCCACCATTGCTGGCAGGTGGGGATGCCGTGGGGCAGGCTGCCGGAGGTGTCCACCCAGTATTGGTCCGTCTCCCGGCTCATGTCGACCGGGAACCCGGGCACGGGATTGCCGGCATTGGGGCTGTCGTAGCAGCCGGGCAGCTGGCGGTAGACATGGGAGCCGATCCAGTCGGGATCATCGCGGCCCTGATTCGCCAGGATGGGGACGGCTGCGCTGGGTTGTTCGCGCTGGAACTTGGACCGCGCCGGCACGTAGCAGCGGGTGTAGAACTGGTTCACCTCATGGCGCAGGTTGGCATCCTCGATGTAAAGGCTGCGCATGGCCCGCTGATCTCGCGCAACTCATTAGTGGCCGGGAACCCGGTGATGCGCCCACTTCGAACCGTAGGCTCATGGAGCCTCAAGGGCCTTTTCGAGCTTCTCAAACGTCTATTTCGTTTCCGGTGGTGAGGCTGGGGATGTCATCTGCGGTTCAAGACCAGAGTAGAGAGACGCGATACGACAACCGACCCGACGGTGGAATTCGGCGGGTGCCCTGCTGGGGTGGGCCTGTGCCGATGGGATAGAATGGCGCCTTCCTTCCAGAATAGGGATGTCGAGGTGGTGTGGGCTTCATCATGATGCTTGAGCGACGTCAGTGGGCATTCGCCGGCGGCTCGGCTCTTGTCATCCTGGGCATCCTGTTGATGTTCTTGTGGTCCTGGCCTGGCACACCGGGGGCGGCCAGCCATGGCTGGCCGGAGGTCATTGATGTGGCTGGCCAGGAGCGGATGCCGCTGGCGCCCTACAGCGCGGTGTATATGGACACGGCTCGGCGAACCACCCCCGAGGCCTTGCTGGACAAGGATCCGCCCGATTTTGTGGAACTGGATTCACGCTCCTTCAACCAGGGCATATCGCCAGGGGTGCTCTGGGTGGCGTTTGCCTTACAGGAACTGGATGCCCGTCCGCGCCTGCTCTCGCTGGACAACCCCCTGTTCGATTCCGTGATCCTGTTTGCGCAGGAGGAAAGCGGGCAGTGGCAGGAGGTGCCCCGACACCAGGCTGTGGCCTGGGATCAACAACGGCGCCCGGCCTGGCGCCATGTTTTCCACATTGAAGCGGACAGCCCGGCACGTCGCTACCTGCTGAGGGTGGAGACAGGCCAGAACCTGCGTTTCCATGCCGAGATCCAGACCTTTGAGGGGCATCAGGCTCAGGCAACCCGGTTCTGGCTGGTGCAAGGGGGATATCACGGCATCATCCTGGCCCTGGCGGTCTACAACCTGTTCCTGCTCTTCAGTCTGCGGGACGCCAGCTATGCCTGGTACATTGCTTTCATTCTTTCCACCGCGGGTTATTTCTTTTTCCAGCGCGGTGTCCATCTGGAATTTTTCCCCGAATGGGGGAGCCAGACCACCCAGCTCCTGATGTTTCTGTGCGTGGCATTGCTGTCCACGTTTGCGTTGCAGTTCTCCCGACGTTTCCTCCTGATGCGCCGCCGTGATCCGGATTGGGACCGCTGGTTGCGCGCGGCCCTGCCGCTGCCTCTGGCCGGGATTCTGTTGCATGTCTGGCTGGGTACAGCCGGCAGCGTGCTGTTCTTCTCGCTGGTGGCGTTGGCGGTCATCGTACTGGTGGTGGGCGCCAGTCTGCGCGCCTATCGTCTTCACGACTTCCGCCCGGCGCTGTATCTCCTCCTGGCCTGGGCAGCCATGTTTATCGGCGCCTTGCTCTTCGTCCTGGGTGCCCTGGGGATACTGCCCAATAATCTGATCACCTACTATGGCTTTCAGTTGGGATCGGCCCTGGAAACCATGCTGCTGTCACTGGCACTTGCGGATCGTATCCGTGAATTGCAATCGCAACGCAAGGCACTGGCCCGTAGGGGGGACCAACTGGAGCGGGTCACCCTGCTGGATGATCTCACCGGCCTCTACAACCGTCGCCATCTGGACCGCTGCCTGCCGGAATTGGTCGCCCGCGCCCACTCTCTTGGTTCACCGCTTTCGGTGGCTGTGATTGATGCAGACAACTTTAAACAGGTCAATGACGTTCATGGGCATGCGGTGGGTGACCAGGTGCTGATCCGCATGGGGCAGGTCATGGCCGACTCGGTGCGCCGGGGGGACATGGTCTGTCGCTATGGTGGGGAGGAGTTCGTGGTCCTGATGCCGGGTGCAGACGAGACCATGGCCAGGGAGATTGCCGAGCGGCTGCGTCGGGCAGTGGCCAGTCAGCCTCACCTCGTGGGGGAGATGAGCATCGGGCAGACCGTCAGCATTGGACTGGCCACGCTGCAGACCGGAGAGTCCGCGGATTCTCTTTTCCTGCGGGCGGACAAGGCACTGTATGAGGCCAAATCCGGGGGCAAGGATCGCGTGGTGGGGTGAGGCTCGGGCGGGTGGGTTGGTGTAGGCGGTGAGGTGGTCGGGTTGTCTGGATCGATGCTTCCTATGCCGGGAATCGACCCGAGCCGGGTATTGAGTTTGCGCTGGCCAGCGGCCGCAAACCCGCTCGAACCGAACAGGTTACTCCCACCTTTTTTGGCGCAGTGCGGGATGCCTTTTTTATGGCTCCCAATGTGAAACGTCAACAGACCCTAGATTTCCGGGGAGCGTGCCAGCGCCGAGCAGGGGTTGGGCCACCGGACAGATACGTCCAGAAACGGTTGATCTGCGCTTGTCGGCATCGTTTTGATGCTGCAATCGCCTCATATTGATGCGGGGTGGGCTATGATCAGTCAGGCGGAGAAAGAAGAAAGTCGCGTTAGCGTCGCTGGCCGGAAGGCCAGGGCCTATCGCCCATCTGCGGATGCCACTCGTGATGTGGTCAGAAAAAAGCTGGGGAACATTCCGGAAGAGGTATTCTCCAGTCGCAAGATGTTTATCGATGTCTCTCGCAAGGGCATTCCTGGTGATTGGGTTAAAAGTGTGGTGGAGGCCACGGGGCTGCGAGAAGCATTTCTGGGGATTCTGAACATCGATTCTGGCAATCTCAGTCGCGTTTACCGTAGAAAAGCCCTGCCCAAAGAGACTTCTGAGGAGGTGCTGGATGCCGTCCGGTTGCTCCGCCAGGCAGCAGATGTCTGGGAGTCGTATGACCTCGCGATGCAGTGGTTCAAGAGTCCGGTACCGGCTCTGGGTGACGAGCGCCCCCTTGACCTGATCGACACCTTCGAGGGTCGTCGTTGGATTTCGCAGGTATTGAACAAAATCGAGTATGGGGAATTCAGCTGATGCGGATTTTCCGCATCACGAAGGAAAAGTACCTGGAGGTCTATACCGGGTTGGGTGGCAGCTACAAAGACGGGGCTCGCTGGAATCTCCCTGGTACGCCGGTGCTTTATTTTGCATTGTCGGCGCCGGTCGCCATGCTGGAGATGGCGAATTACACGGTAACCCCGAGAATGGTGCCTCCGTCTTATCGCCTTGGAGTGTACGAGATTCCTGACGATACTCCCATTGAGTATCTGGCGCAGGAACATTGGCCTGAGGATTGGGCCCGCTTTCCTCATCCCGAATCCACGCAGAGGCTCGGCGATGAGTGGCTGAGAGAGGGAACGGGCCTGGGCTTGATTGTCCCGAGCTGCGCTGTGTCGGCAGGCCTCGGTGAAATTATGGTTGTCAATCCGCGGCATGAGTTGACCAAGCAGATCAAGCTCGTTGAAGCGCGGAGGGATATTTTCAATCCCAGAGCGTTTCCAGGTCTTGGCGATTAGCGACCCTGAGCGGGCTTCGTAGGTAGTCGAGAAGGGGCTGCAGTCCATTGCAAAGCAGTCTCATCAGCGCGCCCAACTGGACTGGTCGC
>NZ_JAJNAN010000044.1:0-23533 GCF_022227565.1 Ectothiorhodospira sp. 9100 | reverse complement strand
TTTGGTTGGAAACTCTTGTGCTTATAGTGCACACACCAAATTTTCCCCCAAACCCCCCCCCCCCCCCCCCCGGGGGGGGGGGGGGGGGCCGGGGGGGGGGGATAGGCACTGTGCCGGTCCTCCCCCCTCACCCCCACCCCTCTCCCCGAGGGGGAGAGGGGCTTGGCATGTCACCCCCGTTATCTTTCATCATCGGGGGAGCCTCACCACCAATATGCATGAGAGTTAGGGCGGGAGTGGCAGGATATCTTCCGGGCACGCTGAATTTTCAGGACAAGAACGATCACGGGAATCAACAATATGAATATCGCGATCTTTGGCATGGGCTATGTGGGTGCGGTCTCCGCCGCCTGCCTGGCCCGGGACGGACACCACGTGATCGGCGTGGATGTGGACCCGGGCAAACTGGAGCTGCTGCGCAAGGGGCACTCCCCTATCGTGGAGGAAGGCATTCAGGAGCTCACCACCGATGTGGTCTCCAAGGGGCGGCTGGAAGTCACGAATGACGTGGATGAGGCCATCCGGCAGACTGCGATCTCCTTCGTCTGCGTGGGCACCCCTTCCCAGCCCAACGGCAGTCAGGACCTGGGGGCCATCGAGCACGTGGCCAGCCAGATTGGTGATGCCCTGGCCAGTGTGGACAGCTACCACGTGGTGGTGATCCGCTCCACGGTGCGCCCCGGCACGGTAATGGAGAGGGTGCGGCCCTTGCTGGAGCAGCATTCGGGCAAGACCCTGGGCGAGGGCTTTGGCCTGGCCTTTCAGCCAGAATTCCTGCGTGAAGGCACCTCCATCCGTGACTATGACAACCCACCCTTCACGGTGGTGGGCGGCGACAGCCAGCGCACCCTGGATTGCGTGAAGCCCGTCTTTGAGCACCTGCCCTGCGAGTTCGTGGGCACGGACATCGGCACCGCCGAGATGCTCAAGTACGCCTGCAATGCCTTCCATGCGGTGAAGATCGTCTTTGCCAACGAGATCGGTCGGCTGTCCCAGTCCATGAACGTGGACTCTCGGGAGGTGATGCGCCTGGTCACCCAGGATAAGCAGTTGAACATCTCCCCCGCCTATCTTCGGCCCGGTTTTGCCTTTGGTGGCTCCTGCCTGCCCAAGGATCTGCGCGCCCTGCTCTACATGGCCAAGGAGCAGGATGCGGACCTGCCCATGCTCGGCGGCGTGATCCCCAGCAACCAGCAACAGGTGCAGCACGCCCTGGATTACATCCTGGCCAGCGGCAAGCGGCGGGTGGGCATGGTGGGCCTGAGCTTCAAGAGCGGCACGGATGACCTGCGCGAGAGCCCGCTGGTCACGCTGGCGGAGCAATTGATCGGCAAGGGCATCGACCTGCATATCCACGACCCCAACGTGCAGCTCTCCCGCCTGATCGGTGCCAACCGGCGATACATCGAGGAAAAGCTGCCCCATATCGGACGATTGCTGGTGGATGACTGCAGCACGCTGATTAAGGATGCCGAGCTGGTGGTGGTGGGCCTGAGTGATGCCCATCTGGTGGAACAGGTGGTCAGCCATACCAGCGAAGGTCAGGCGGTACTGGATCTGGTGGGCATGCCCGGTCGGGACCGTCTGCACTGCGAGTATCGTGGGGTGTGCTGGTGAGGGATCGCCCGAGGCTGTTATTCGTATCGCCACGTTTTCTCTTTCCGGCCGATCAGGGTGGCAAGATACGCACCACGCAGATCCTCAAGGGGATGAAGGGTGGAAGGTTCGAGATCGTGCTGGCCTCGCCCGAGGGCAACGGTGATGCTCGGGAATATGCTCAGGAGCTGGAGCAGATCTGTGATCGGTTCATCGGCTGGCCCCAGGCGGAACCGGGGCGGCTGCATCACATCACCCGCCTGAGGCACCTGATCTCGTCCCTGCCGGTGTCGGTGATCAGTGATGATGCGGGAACCGGGCGTCAGGTGGTTGAAAAGGCCCTGGCGGACGGGGTGGATCTGGCGGTGTTCGATTTTCTCCATGCCATGGTGCTGGCCCCCGATACGCTGGGTTGTCGCTCCCTGATGTTCACCCACAACGTGGAGGCGGAGATCTTTGCCCGCCACGCGAGCGTGACGGGTAACCCCCTCAAACGGGCTGTGTGGCAACAGCAGCACCGGAAGATGCAGGCCTATGAGCATGAGAGCCTGAAGCAATTCGATACCGTGGTGGCTGTGTCGGAACGGGATGCGGCCACCTTTCGGGCCCTGGAGGGAATGGGACGGGTGGAGCCCATCCCCACCGGGGTGGATCTGGATTTCTTTGCCTGCCAGCCGCCGGGGAACGATGATCACATCGTGTTCACGGGGGCCATGGACTGGCAGGCCAATATCGATGGCATCGAGTTCTTTATGGACGAGATCTGGCCGAAGGTGGTGGCACGTCGTCCCCGCGCCCATGTGACCATCGTGGGGCGCAAGCCCGCCCCTGCCCTGGTGGATCGTGCCCGGCGCCGGGAACTGCCGTTCACCTTCACGGGCTTCGTGGATGACATCCGAACCCACGTGGCGGATGCCGCAGCCTATATCATCCCTTTGAGGGTGGGCGGCGGCACCCGTATCAAGGCCTTTGAGGCCATGGCCATGGGGATTCCGGTGGTGTCCACCGGGCTGGGGGTGGAGGGGCTGCCCATCACACCGGATACACACTACCTGCATGGGGACACGGCATCGGATTTCGCTGATGCGCTGGTGCGGTTGCTGGAGGATGGGGATCTGCGCCAGCGCCTCTCGCGGCAGGCGCGGGAGTATGTGGAGTCCCATTGCTCGTCGCAGGCGGTGGCCAAGCGCTTCGAGGAGATCTGCTGGCAGACGCTCGAAGGGCGCTGAATCGGTAGAGCCTTCACCTCGAAGTGGGCTGCCGCCCGCGGCTTAGTAGGGGCGCTTCGAGAAGCGCCCGGCCAGGGCTTCCGATACCACGATATCCACCCATCAGGCCATCAACCCCGGAACCTCCGCCCGGGCCGTTCGCGAACGGCCCCTACAGGGTCATGAGTCAACCGATAGGTTGGGGGTATGGGGCTTGAAGAGGTTCCTCACCAACCTGAGCCCGAACCTGCCGGGACTGGCATCCCAGGGGGTGAAACGGGCCAGTTGATAGGGATCGGTCTCCCGGGTGGAAACGCCCCAGGTGGTGGAGACCGCTGCCTCGAAACCGCATTCGCGCACCATGGCGGCGTGTTGGGGCAGGTAATCCGAACCGGGCTTGCCGTTGGGGTAGGCAAACAGGCGCACCGGGTGCCCCAGTATGGATTCCAGCGTCTCCTTGCCCTGAAGGATCTCAGCCCGGGCCTGGTCATCCGTCAGACGCGCCAGGATCGGATGGCTGTGGGTGTGCCCACCAATCTCCATACCCGCAGCATCCAGGGCCTTCAGCTGCGCCGTGGTCATCATCAGGTCGTCGGGCAGGGCCTGCGGGCATTGCGCCGCCAATCCCGCGACCTTGTCCTCGCGCTCGCCCCTCTCCAGGTACTTCACCGACTGGATCACCTCCTTGATCAGGGCCTTGCGCTCATCCAGGCCGTCAATCCGGCGCGTGCCAAGGCCCATATCCTCAAGATCCACCTCCCCCGATGGCATGCGGCGGATGGCCTCCAGTATCCGGTCGTTGAACATCATCCCGCCATCGAGAAAGCCGGTGGCCACGAAGAAGGTGGCCGGCAGGCCCTGCTCCCGCAGGAGGGGCAGCGCCACGTCATGGTTGTCCGCATAGCCGTCATCGAAGGTAATGCAGGCAGCCCGAGGCGGCAGGGTGCCGTTTTGCAGCCGCTTGAGCGCCTCTGCCAGGGGGAGCACATGGAATAACCTTGAGACCACCTGCACCTGCCAGCGAAAGGTGGCGGCATCCGGGTCGCCAGGCAGCATTGGATCGGGTTCGGGGCGTACGCGGTGGTAGATCAGGATGGAGAGCCGCGAGTGCCTGCCTGCAGGCCCTAGGAGCCCTATAGCGCCGCGCAAAAACCTCAGACCAAGACCCGACAACGGGTGCATACTCCCTCTCTCTTCTCGCATCATGCATTTACACCATTGAAGACATTGGGATTTATTCTCCACGCGCATCTTTGTACGCGCCATGAAACCAAACCTCATACTGGCAGATTCGGTACGACCCGATTAGAATCCCGCCGAAGACAAGCCTACCTAAGGAAGGCGCAGCGATCCAATGAGCCAGCCGATAAACATTCTTTGGACCGGAGGGTGGGACTCCACATTTCGGGTTCTTTACGCCTCTATAGTGGAAGGGCGACAAGTCTTTCCTCATTACATAATTGATTTTGAACGCAGATCCAGCCTGCGTGAACTACAAGCCATATCCGACATCCGCAAGAGCCTCATAAGTCTCAACGAAGACGCGGCCAAGCGGATCGCGGAATTAAAAATAACGCCCATCACAGAAATAGCTAAGGTTGCGGATATAACAAAATCTTACCAGCGCCTCAGGTCTAGGGCCCACCTCGGGACTCAATATGACTGGTTGGCCAGATATGCAAAAACCAACAATATAGAAAACCTTGAACTCAGCATCCATGTGGACGACAAGGCTTATTACTTCCTTAACGGCAAGGTAGACCAGCCAGCAGACGGACAATGGAAACTCAAAGACAGCATCACCGGTGACGAATACATTTTTTCCTATTTCACATTCCCTCTTTTGGAGACATCAAAAACTGACATGAGGGAGATCGCAGAAAAATTTGGATTTATAGACCTTCTCGAACGTTCATGGTTTTGCTTTAACCCCACCCATGGAAAGCCCTGCGGAATATGTAACCCTTGCATTTATACAGCACAGGAAGGAATGGGATATCGCCTCCCCAAGAGTGCAAAACTGAGGTATCGCACACGACACTTCCGACTGGCTGCCAGAGCACCTTTCACCGTCTTGAAAAAAATCTACAAAAAAATTAAATAACGAAAATCCGAGCTTGGCTGAATTGACGGATCCCTTTGCTGTTGCGCTGTAGTCACCGCCAAGACACCTCATCGCTAATCGACTTGAAAGCAGCAGTAAGCGCTGGAATACGATTCTCCCATGCACATTGAGCCGCATACTGACTAAGGCCATCGACATTCCAACTCCGATCCAGAGCGCTCAAAACTGCACATCGAAGGGCATCACCATCGCCAAAAGGCACCAGTTCACCGACGGCGTCGGAACTCACCACTTCCGCGTTACCACCCACCCGGGTGGTAACGATGGGCAAGCCGCACGCCGCCGACTCCAAAAACACATTGGCCCACCCCTCGCCTTGAGTAGCCAGCACGAAAAGGTCAGCCGCAGAATAAATGTATTTCAGTCTGTCTGGGGTATGGTGCCCCAGAAAAACCACGTGATCGGCCACACCCAGGTCCTGCGCAAGCCTCTCCAGACGCCCCCGGTCGCCGTCCGGGTTCTCCCCTCCTACCGCCAGATAGATAAGGTCTGGATAGCGTTTTAGCAATTCGGGCATCTGCTCAATGACGCGGTGAAAGCCCTTACGCTCGTTCAGGGTGCCCACAGTGATGATAACCTTGGCATCAGGTGGCAGTTTCAATTCCGCCCTGCAGGCTGCCTTATCTTCGCGGGAAAACAACTCAAGGTTGACACCGTTAGGCACCACCTGAACATGGCCAGGGGCCACACCCATGCCAATGGCAGCCTGCCTCAAGGCATCCGCAACCGAGAACACCTTGGCTGCCTGATTCATTGCCCGCAGCGCCTGCCAGCGTCGGCCACGGGTACGCGCGATTCTCAGGATGGTCCCCCTGAGGGTGATAGTGTGGGGCACCCCAAGCCACTTACCGAGAAACCCTGCAGCCACTCCATCGGGATAAACGAAGTGAGCATCCAGGATATCCAGACGCCCCTGCCGTTTAAGCCTTTTCAGTAATGGGAAACAGAACATGGCCTCGAACAAGCCGTCCAGAAACTTGAAGTAACGCGGAATCGAGAGAAAACGCGGGTGATAGACATCAATCCCTTGCTGAACTTCATGATAGGGCACGGGCGGGCGATAACCGGGCCTGAAACGCCGCAAAATGCCCTGGCCAGGAAACCACGGCACCGGCGCCACCACGGTCACGGGCAACGTTTCAGCCACGCGAAACATTCGCTCTCGCACAAACACGCCATAGGTGGGATGCACGCTGTTGGGGAAGACATGGGTGAAGACCACCAGGGCCGGAGTCTTGTTGGTCGCCATCAGGATTTCGCCTCACTCATCACCCAACGATACTTCCCCGACTTCTCGGGAGGGATGGTCTCGGCAGGCTGGAAACGCACCGCCACGGACTCATCCAGGATGCGACACAGCCCCTGGCGGATGTGATCCTGCTCCCCTTCCGTCAGGGGGCGGGACGGGACCATGATCAGGTCAAAGCTGTGATCCGCGCGCTGGCGCAGCTGGTATTGCCTGAGGACCGGGATCTCTCTGAGGATGTAGTTGGCGGTGGAACTGTGGATCAGGCGCCCATCGCGCCCCACCAGAAAATCGTTCGCCCGACCCTGGATCTCGCGCAGACGCGGCAGCGGCAGGCCGCAGGGACAGGGTTCGTCAGTCAGCGCTCCGCGATCGCCGATGCGATAGCGGATGAAGGGCATACCGTAGCCATCCAGGTTGGTCACCAGCAGATCACCCACGCCGTGATCGTCCGGCTGATCCACTTCCACGATCATCTGTTCTCCGAAGATGTGCAGATGTCCCTCTGGGCATTCATGGGCAATCATGCCACCGTCCCGGGAGCCGTATTCATTGGCCACGGGGCAGTCGAAGGCCTGGGCGATGGTCTCGCGCAGGTGGGGCAGGAGCATCTCGGAGGTGCAGGCGATCAGGCGCGGGCGGTAATCGCCCAGAAGGCCCGGGTGTTCGAGCAGATGCTGGGCCACGCGATAGATCACGGTAGGGTAGCCGTAGATCAGGCGGGGCCGGAAGTGGCCGAGGAAGTCCAGGTATTCGGCGATGCGCTGCGGGGTGAGGTTGGATGCCGATAGCACCACCTGATTGAGTAGCCAGCGGTCCTTGAGGACACGCACGCGGTTCTGCCGGGACATCTCGATGGGGGAGCCCCAGAAGTCCACCTGACGATCCCCCGGGTGCACACCAAACCAGGAGCGGGCCCGCAGTTTCTGCGCGTTGAGACAGGATTCGCGATGCTTGTCCGTATAAAAGACCAAAGGCTCACCGGTGGAGCCGCCGGTGCTGTAGCGGATGAGTCGGGGCTCCCAGCCTTCGGTGATCAGGCGATTGCCCTCGTTTCGGAGGATGGAACGCTCCAGGATGGGCAGGCGCTGTAGATCCTGCAGGTCGCAGTGCCCCGGGTCGGTGATGCCGGCCTGCTCGAACACCTCGCGGTAGTAGGGAACATGATGGGCACAGTGCTGGAGCAGTTGCCGCAGTTTGGTGAGGCGCAGTTGGTGGAATGCCTCGGGCGATAGTTGGTCATTGGCCCGAAACCGCTTCCACTCCTTAAGGGTGTCTCGCCCCCGCAGTCGTTCATGCATCGGCAGGAGGATGTGCCGGGTGAGTTGCTCTTTGATCGTCATGGGCCGAAATCATCCAAGACAAATGGCATCAGTCTCTGCCTTCCTCGATCAACCGCTTTATCTCAGCGCCGGTGACGGGCGTGATCCTTCTCACGAAGGCCCGCATGCGACGGGCCGCATAAGTCCGGCGCAGATGAAGGAGCAGGCGTGTTTTGGCTTCGAAGGCGCCGATGCATTTTCTCGGGGGCATAGCCGCCTGTTCTCAAGCTCATCGGATGTTTCAGTCTATTGGACCGCCCCCTGCCCCGCAACGCACAGCCCCTGCTTTTCGCGTTAAACTGACGAGATTGCCCTTCACATCACCCGGACACGCCGTATGAGCACCGCACAAACCGACAACCTCAACATCGCCTCCGTGGATTACATGCCTTCGCCGCGGGAGATCAAGTCCCAGTTGCCCATGTCCGAGGCGGCGGAGCACACGGTGCTGCAGGGGCGTCAGGCCCTATGCGACATCCTGGATCGCAAGGATCCGCGGCTGTTCGTGGTGCTGGGGCCCTGCTCCATCCATGACCCGGAGGCGGGGCTGGATTATGCGCGGCGGCTGAAGGTGCTGGCGGACGAGGTGGCCGATACCATGCTGCTGGTGATGCGGGTGTATTTCGAGAAGCCCCGTACCGCCGTGGGTTGGAAGGGTTTCATCAACGACCCCTATCTGGATGACACCTTCCGGATCGATGAGGGGATGGCCAAGGCGCGGCGTTTTCTCATGGACATCAACGAGCTGGGCCTGCCGGCGGCCACCGAGGCCCTGGACCCCATCGCGCCCCAGTATTACGGGGATCTGATCGCGTGGACGGCCATCGGTGCCCGCACGGCGGAGTCCCAGACCCACCGGGAGATGTCTTCGGGGTTGTCCACGCCGGTGGGCTTCAAGAATGGCACGGATGGCGACCTGGGCGTGGCGGTGAACGCCATCCTGTCGGCCTCCAGTCCCCATAGTTTTCTCGGGATCGGCAGCGATGGGCAGTCGGTGATCCTGCGCACCCGGGGTAACCGGTACGGGCACCTGGTGCTGCGCGGTGGCAATGGGCAGCCCAATTACGACACCGTCTCGGTGGCCCTGGCTGAGCAGGCCCTGGAGAAGGCAGGCATTGCCAAGAACATCGTCGTGGACTGCTCCCATGCCAATTCCTCCAAGAAGCCGGAACTACAGCCGCTGGTGATGAAGGATGTGATGCATCAGATCCACGAGGGCAGCCAGTCCATCGTCGGCCTGATGATCGAGAGCTTCATCGAGGCCGGTAACCAGCCCATGGCAACGGACCCATCCAAGCTGCGTTACGGCTGCTCCATCACCGACGCCTGCGTGAACTGGGCCACCACGGAGGAGATGATCCGGGAAGGGGCCGAGGTGCTGCGGAAGGTCCGTAAATAGAGTTGATCGCTATCTCTTGACAACCATGTGAGGTCTTTTGATATGGCCACCTCCATAAAACTCAGCCCCGACGCAGAGCGGCGTCTCGCGGATCTATCTGCCCACACGGGCCGCCCTCGGGATTTCCATCTCCAGGAACTGGTCGAGAAGGGCCTGGAGGATCTTGAAGACTACTACCTGGCCTGCGAGGTAAGGGACCGTGTCCGGGCGGGCCAGGAGAAGGTTTATACCTCAACGGATGTGAGGCGGGAACTTGGAGTGGAGGATTGATGGAATCAACCCCAGGCATCGCGCCCAGCTTGGATGGCGGCATCCATTGATGTCCCCGTCGCGCTAACGCTCATGCATCACGGAAATGAGCTACCCCCGATGCTGAAAGATACGTTCCAAGCCCCTCTCCCTCCGGGGGAGAGGGGTTGGGGTGAGGGGGGGAAGGGCTGGCACAGTGCCTATCCCACCCCCCCCCTCATCCCCGGCCCTTCTCCCCCGAGGGGGAGAAGGGAGTCTCTGTAGCTTAACCCTGGCCACACCATGCCCAAAAAATCCACACAAACACCCTCGGCCCGCCAGATCCTCCGTGATCCAGTGCACTTCCTGGCCTTCGGCTTCGGCAGCGGCCTCTCCCCCAAGGCCCCCGGCACGGCCGGCACGGTGGCCGCCATCCCCCTCTTCCTGCTCTTGCAGGGGGTGCCGCTGTGGGCCTATCTGCTCATCACCGCGCTGGTGGTGGCTGTGGGCATCTGGCTCTGCGGCGAGAGCTCCCGGCGCCTGGGGGTGCACGACCACCCGGGCATCGTCTGGGACGAGATTGCCGGTTTTCTCATCACCCTGATCGCCGCCCCGGCGGGGTGGATCTGGATCATCGTGGGGTTTGCCCTGTTCCGCCTGTTCGACATCCTCAAGCCCTGGCCCATCGGCTGGCTGGATAAACACCTGGAAGGCGGCACCGGCATCATGCTCGACGATGTACTGGCAGGGATCTACGCCCTGATCGTGTTGCAGGCCCTGGCGTGGTGGCTGATCTGAGTCGACTTCCGCGTATAAGGTGGTGGCCCCTGTGGGAGCGGCCCTCGGCCGCGAATGGCCTTTCGAAAAAGACTCCGATGTGTCCGGACCTCGGGGGGAGCGGGTTCCTGTAAGCGGGCTTCAGCCGCAGGAAGCGGCTGCAGAGCCTACATGGATGTATTCACGGCGTCCCGCTGGAAGGAACCCGCTCCCCCCGAGGTCCACTACGATCTCTGGCTGGGGCGGCGGCTGAGGGTTCAGCCATTCGCGGCCAAGGGCCGCTCCCACGGGGGGCAGGGGGGACGTCGATGCCGATCTCGCCAGCCAATCCCACTGGGGCCAGCGGGCGGTGGGCAGGAGTGCGCGGGGGCGTGGCAGGCTATACTTTCCTCATGAGAGCTTACTTTTCCTGTTCCGCTCGGGTCACCCTGTTGACGGGCCTGCTGCTCCTGTTGGCATCGCCGGGCGCGGCTGCCCTGGACATCCAGGTGCTGGGCGTGTTCGGTCAGCAGGCGGTGATGGAGTTTGACGGCGAGCGGCGGGTGCTTAGGGTGAGGGAGGTGAGCCCCGAGGGGGTGACGCTGCGGGCGGCGGACACTCGCAGCGGGACCGTGACCGTGGAGGTGAACGGGCGAACCACTCAGATCGGGATTGGTGGGGGGCGTGCGGGTGGCACTTTCCAGGCGCGGTCATCGGCGTCGGCGCGGATTTATCCCAATTCGCGAGGGGCCTTGACCACTGCCGGGGCGGTGAATGGTCATGCACTGACCTTCCTGGTGGATACGGGGGCCTCAGCGGTGGTGCTCAATGCCTCCGAGGCCCGGCGCTTGGGCGTGGATTATGCGCGAGGTACGCTCACGCCGGTGCAGACGGCGTCGGGGACGGAGTTTGCCTACCGGGTCACGCTGGATCGTGTGCGGGTGGGGGGGATTGAGCAGCGCAATGTGCCGGCGCTGGTGTTGCAGGGGCGGGAGCCGCCCGTTGCCCTGTTGGGGATGAGTTTCCTGGGGCGGGTGGAGATGCGCAATGAAGGGAGTGCGTTGGTGCTGGAGGGGCGGTACTGAGACCTCTCACTGAGACCCCTCACCCCAACCCCTCTCCCCGGCGGGGAGAGGGGCTCAAGGGTGCAATCAGGCTGTCTGCGCCTGTCCCCACCATCCTGCCAACCGCTCATGAATCGCCAGCAGCGCCGGAATCAGCACCAGTACCAGTACCGTTGCAAAGGCCAGGCCGAAGACGATGGATACCGCCATGGGGATCAGGAACTGGGCCTGCACCGAGCGCTCGAACAGTAGCGGCATCAGACCGGCGATGGTGGTGAACGAGGTGAGTACCACGGCGCGCAGGCGCTGGCAGGAGGCCTCGATGATGGCCTCATCCTGTGCCAGGCCTTCGCCCCGCAGTGACTGGTAAAAACTGACCAGGATGATGGAGTTGTTCACCACAATGCCGGTGAGGCCGAACAGGCCGAACAGGGAGAGAATGGTCAACTCCATGCCCAGGACCCAGTGACCCACCAGGGCACCCAGCAGGCCGAAGGGGATGATGGCCATGACCACCAGCGGCCAGCCATAGGAGCCGAACACCCAGGCCAGGGTGAGGTAGATCAGGGCCAGGGCGAAGATCAGGCCGGTGCGCATGTCCCCCAGGGTTTCTGCCTGGTCGGCGGCGCGCCCTTCAAAGGACCACTCCACGGCATAACGCTGGGTGAGTTCCGGTAACACCTCATCGGCCAGTTGTTCACGGATGCGCCCGGCATTGTTCACCGAACGGTCCACCTCGGCGGAGACGGCAATCGCCAGCCGGGTTTCGGCCCGGCGCAGGGTCTCGAAGCCCTGGCGGGGGCGAAGGTCTGCCACGGTGTCCAGCGGCGCCATGCCTCCATCGGGCAGAATGACCGCGAAACGATCCAGGGTGACCGTGTGATGCCGCTCATCGTCGGGGAGTAGCACCCGCACCTCGATCTCTTCCAGGCCCTCCTGGTAGATCTGGGCCAGATGGCCATCGAACGCTGCCCTGAGTTGTTGGCCGAGGGATTCAGTAGTCAGCCCCAGGGACAGACCCTCCGGGGTGAGCCGATAGATGAGCTGTTCGCGCCCGAAGGGCATGTTGTCCTCCACTGCAAACACGCCCGGGAAGTCATTGAGGGTTTCTGCCAGATCCAGCCCGGCCGCCTTGACCTGTTCGGGGTCGTCCCCGGTCAGGCGCACATCCACATCCCGCCCCGGCGGCCCGGATTGGCGCTCGGTGATGCTGAACAGTTCCATGCCCGCCGGCTCACGGACGCGGGATTGCCATTCCTGGATGAACTGGGTGTTGCGGACCTGGCGCTGATCCGGTGAGACAAGTTCCACGATGATGGAGCCGAACTGGTCGCCGGAGGGCGCCTGTTCACCACCGCCGCCCCCGACCCCCTGGCCGGCGCGAACGACCACGTTGCGCACCAGATCACCGCCCAGGGCCTCTTCTGCGGCGTAGAGTTCTTCTTCCATATGATTGAGGAAGCCGTCCACCCGTTGCGGCGGAGTGCCCGCCACGAAGTGGGCTGAGGCGTTGATCACCGTGCCTTCCGGGGAGGGGAAGAAGGTGAACCCCAGCCGTCCGCCCGCCAATAAGCCCACGGCCAGGATGAGTACCGCCACACCGCTGGCCAGGGTGAGGCCTGCGTTGTTCACCGAGCCGGTGACAACACGCCGGAACGGGCCTTGCCGGAAGTCCTCGAAGCGGCGGTCAAAGCCCGCCCGGAGGGATCCAGGCCGCGGCGGCTGGACCTTCTCCAGGCTGTTCTTCAGGTGAAAGGGGAGCACCAGGAAGCTGATCAGCAGCGTGGCCAGGATCACGCAGATCACCACCAGCGGGATATCGAACAGGATATTGCCGATGATGCCGCCGATGAGCATCAGTGGCAGGAAGGCGGCCACGGTGGTCAGTGAGGCGGAGATCACCGGGGCCAGCATGCGCCGCGCCCCATGTTCGGCGGCCTCGGCGGACTTCATGCCTCGCTGGTACTGGGTGTAGGCATGTTCGCTGACCACGATGGCGTTGTCGACGATGATCCCCAGGGACATGATGAAACCGAACAGGGAGATCATGTTGATGCTGCCGCCCAGGGCCCACAGGGCCAGGAAGGCGGCAGTAAAGGAGACGGGGATGCTCAGGGCCACCCGCAGTGCCAGGCGACCATTGAGGAACAGGAACAGGATGCCCAGTACCAGCAGCAGGCCACCGGCACCATTCTTGAGCAGCAGCCCGATGCGTTCCACCAGAGGCTCGTAAAACTGATCGTAGATATGGATTTCCACGTCCGGCGGCAGGGTGTGTTCCACCGAGTCGAGCCAGTCCAGCAGCAATCCGGAGGCCTCCAGGGCATCGTCGTTCTCCGTGCGTTGCAGAGCCAGTTCCACGGCGGGTTGGCCCTGGTAGCGGACGAAGGTCTGGTTGTCCCGGGGGCGGCGCTCGATCTCGGCTACGTCACCCAGCAGGATCAGTCCGCCCTCTGCCTCGGAACGCAATGGCAGCTGCGCGAAATCCATGGCCTCACGACCCTGGTCCAGGCTGCGCAGTTGCCGGGCCGTGTCGTCGCGACCCACCATGCCCGCAGGCAGGTCCTGGGAGAGATCGTCCACGCGCTCGCCGATCTGATTCAGGGACATGCCCAGGTCCAGCATTTGCGCCGTGGGTACCTGGATGGCCATCTGCTCTTCGGGCAGACCGGTGAATTCGATGCGGGCGATGCCCGCATCCAGTAACTGGCGTTCCAGATCCCGCACCAGCGGGCGCAGTTCTCGCAGGTCGTCCGGGCCGGTGATCAGCAGTCGGGCGATGGGCTCATAGCGGATCACCCGGGTGACCACCGGGGTTTCGGCAGCCTCGGGCAGGTTGCGCTGCTGGGCCACCCGATCCTTGACCTGGTCGGTGGCCAGGGTCATGTCGGTGCCCGATTCGAATTCCAGGGAAATGCTGGCCACCCCCAGGGAGGAGGTGGAGGTGAGGTTGCGCAGGCCGTCCACGGTGCGCAGTTCCTGTTCCAGCGGAATGGTGATGCCCTGCTGCACATCCTCGGCGCTGGCGCCGGTCCAGGCGACCTGAACGGTGACGAAGTCCAGGGCAAAGGTGGGGAAGAACTGGGTGTTGAGCTTGAGCAGTGCCCAGGATCCGGATAGCAGCATCAGGACCACCAACAGATTGGCGGCCACGGGATGGCTCAGGAAGAAACCGATCACACCTCGGGAACGGGTCATGGATCACTCGCCTTCGGGGCTGACACGGAGCCCGTCCATGGCATTGGGCAGGCGGGTGACGATGATCCGATCTCCGCTGGACAACTCGGGGCTGGTGACCAGCACCTGTTCATCACCCGAGGGGGCGGTCCACTCGCCGAGGCGTTCCACGCCGATACGGCGCATGCGCCCCTCTTCCAGTCGGTAGATGCGGTCCAGGCCGTACAGGGCTTCGAAAGGCAGGGCGATCACGTCCGTTTGTTCGGGCAGGGAAACGCGCACGGTCATGAAGCGGCCCAGGGGGATCTCTCCGGCCCGGGAGTCGACCCGGAAGATGCCTTCCACGCCGGCCCCTCCTGTGGGGCTTTCGCCGGCCAGTCGTGTGAGGGTGAGGGGGACTTCCAGACCATCCACATGTCCGGTGGCCTCTGGTGTGCTCTGCTCATCGAGGGCCGCCCGTACGCGGGGCATGTAGGTGGCAGGTATGGGGGCGCGCACCTCCAGTGCCTCCAGGTCATACAGGGCGACAAGGGCATCCCCTACGCGCACCCGGTCTCCTGGTGCCACCTGCACTTGCGAGATGCGGGCGTCGAAGGGCGCCGTGATGTGGCTGCGCTCCAGATCCAGTTGTGCCTGTTCCAGCAGTGCCTCGGCGCGGTGCACGCGGGCCTGGATCTGCTCCCGCTGGGTCTCGAAGTCGTCCACGGCCAGTCGGCGGTTGGCCAAGGCCAGGGCCTGTTGCTCCAGGGCCCCCCGGGCATCGTCCACGGCGGTGGGGGAGCCCACGTTGCGTCGTTCCAGGTTCTGGGCCCGTTCCAGAGCGCGTTGGGCCAGTTGCAGGAGGGTCTGTTCCCGTTCCAGGGCTTCCTGATCCCGGACATGGCTGCGCTCCTGAGCGCGCAATTGGGCCCGCAGTTCATCTAGGTCGGCCTGTCGCTGGTCCACCAGCAGGTCCAGTTCGCGCGTATCCAGCTCCACCAGGGTATCGCCTGCCTTGACCCGTCGTCCTTCCTCGGCAGGCACCTGATCCACGTCGGCTTCCACCGCGGCCCTGAGGCTGGCGGCCCGGGGGGAGGTGACGTGACCATACAGGGTGAGTTGAGGCGAGAGGGTTTGCAGTTCCACCTGCTGTACGTCTACCCGCCATGACCGCTCGCCCACCTCGCGAGGCGGCTGTTCCGGGCGGGTGATCATGAGCAGGATGAAGCCCAGGATGCCCAGGGCGATGAGGATCAGGGGCAGGAAGCGGCGAACCGGTCGGGAGAGATTCATTGGAGGTGCGGAAATCCTTGTTGGCGTGCGACTGGATTCGGCGGGGCCGCGATGGGTTTGGATTCATTCTACTAATGCAGTTGATGACAAGGCCAAGGAAAAGATCAAAATCTAGCGCCCCAGCGGCAGGAAGACCGGCATGCCGTCCACTTCGCCAGTGGCCAGGGGTTGGCCGTACAACTTTTCCAGCGCCTTTGGCATCAGCATGTCCCGGGTGGTTCCCCAGCAGGCCTCACCGGTAGGGTACATGAGCAGCAGGTGGTCACAATAGCGGGCGGCCAGGTTCACATCATGCATGGTGAGGATGGCCCCACGCCCCTGGGTGATCATCCCGCGGACGATGTCCAGCACTTCCACCTGATGGTGCAGGTCCAGGTGGTTGGTGGGCTCATCCAGCAGAAACACCTGAGGGTCCTGGGTGAGTGCCGTGGCGATGGCCAGCCGCTGGCGCTCGCCGCCGGAGAGCGTGGCGATGGGGCGTTCTTCCATGCCGGTGAGGTCTACCTGGGCGAGGGCGTCCTGGGCGGCGGCGTAGTCCTCGGCGGATTCCAGTTCCCAGGCGCGCAGGTAGGGGTGTCGGCCGATGAGGGCGGTTTCCAGCACGGAGGCCGGGAAGCCATCCTGGCGATCCTGAAAGACCATCCCCAGATGCCGGGCGATCTGACGCCGGGGGAGTTGGTGGATGGGTTTGCCTTCCAGCCGCAGACTCCCGTGCCGCGCCGGGCGCAGTCCGGCCAGGGTGTGCAGCAGGGTGCTCTTGCCCACCCCGTTGGGGCCCAGCACACCCCAGCATTCGCCGGCGCGCACCCCCAGGTTGAGGGGCGCACCGTCGGCGCGGCCGGGGATGTCCACGACGAGGTCGACCAGTTCCAGTAGGGGGGGGAGGGGCTCCATGATTACCTGCTCCTGTGCAACAGATACAGAAACACCGGCACGCCCAGCATCGCCGTGATCACCCCCACCGGCAACTGCTGCGGGGCGATCATGGTGCGTGCCAGGGTGTCCGCCAGGGTGAGCAGGATGCCCCCCGCCAGGGCCGAGGCTGGGAGGATGATGCGCTGGTCATTGCCCAGCACCAGACGCAGCATATGGGGCACCACCAGGCCCACAAAGCCGATGCTGCCCGCCACCGTCACTGCTGTTGCCGTCACCAGGGCGGCAACAATGTAGAGGGTCCACTCCAGCGGTCGCACCGCCACACCCAGGGCCGCTGCCTGCATGGGCCCTCGGGCCAGCACGTTGAGGCTGCGTCCCAGGGGCATGGCGGCCAGTACCACAATCACCAGCACCGTCCAGGCAGGCCAGAGGCTGCGGGCGTGGGAGAGATCCCCCATCAACCAGTACAGCATGCCGGGCAGTTCCTCCGTGGGGCTGACGGCCAGCATGAAGCTGATGAAGGCACCCCAGCCAGCGGCGACCACCACGCCGGTCAGCAGCAGGCGCGTGGGGGTCCAGCTGCCGGTGCCATGGGCCAGGCCGAAGACAATCAGGGTGGAGATCATCGCGCCGATGAAGGCCGACCCCGAAACCACCACGGTACCCAGGCCCGCGAGCATGGCCAGCAGGGCGCCCACTGCCGCTCCGCCCGACAGGCCCAGGACATAGGGGTCAGCCAGCGGGTTGCGCAGCAGAACCTGCATCAAGGCGCCGGCCACTGCCAGCAGTCCACCGGTGGCAAAGGCGGCCAGGGTGCGGGGCAGGCGCAACTCCAGGATCAGGGTGCGATGCAGGGGCTCGCCGCCGCCGGTCAGTACCGCCAGGGTCTCGGCAGGGGTGAGCGGTACGCTGCCCACCGCCACGGCCGTGATCACGGCGACCAGTGAGCCTCCCAGCAGGATGGCCAGGATGAACGCCAGGCGCGTCACTCATCGCTCTCCACGCGACGTTCGCGGGCGGTTTCCAGGAAATCGCAGATCATCCGGGTGCCTTCCAGGATGCGCGGCGTGGCCCGCTGGATCAGGGAGGGGGGGATGAAAAAGAGGTTGTCTCGCTTTACGGCAGTCATGTCGGACCAGCGTCGCCAGTCTTCCACCCATTGCGGATTGTCCTCGCCCATGCCGCCGCCGATGATGGCCTCGGGGTTGGCGGCCAGGATGACCTCGCGGTTCAGGCGCGGGACCCGGGTGTCCAGGTGGCCGAAGATGTTCTGGCCGCCGCAGAGGCGGATGGCTTGTGAGATGAGGTGTTCCTCATTGAGGGTCATCAGTGGGCGGTCCCACACCTGATAGAAGACGGTGACGGGCGGTTGTTGGCCATACCGGCCCTCGAGTTCCCCCAGGGTGTGGCGGACCTGGGCGCTGGCTTTGTCACCGCCGGCCGGGTGGCCGGTGAGGCGTCCCAGGCGTTCCAGGCCGGAGGCCAGTTGTTCGAAGGTTTGTGGGTTGCTGAAGTAGAGGGGGTAACCCAGGGCTTCCAGGCGTTCCAGCTGCGCCCGCACATTGCCGCTCTCCCAGGCCACCACCAGGTCCGGTTCCAGAGCCAGGATGGATTCCAGGTCCAGTTGTTTGTAGCTCCCCACCCGGGGGATGTCTTCGGCGGCTTTTGGGTAGTCGCTGTAGTTCACTGTGCCGACGATCTGTTCGCCGGCGCCCACGGCAAACAGGTTTTCCGTGATATGCGGTGCCAGGCTGATGATGCGTTTGGCCGGTGCCTCCAGATGCACTTCCCGACCCCGGTCATCGGTGGCCGTCACGGGTTCCGCGTCAGCCTGTGTGGTCGCTGAAGCGGTGATAAGAAGGATGCAAATTGCGGCTATCTGTGCCCATTTGCGGGGAAATGGCGGGGTATGGCTTATGTGGTGGGGGCGTCTCATGGTGTTGGGGTCGGGCGCTTGAAAGGAAGGCATCATAACAGCGATGCGGTTGCTGGCCACCTGCAGGACCCTCCGGACCCACCGGTATCCAACCCTGCCAGCGTCCGCTGCCTTGTAGGAGCGGCCCTCGGCCGCGAATGGTCCTGATGCCTCCTGTGTGCCTGGGCTTTTTCCCGTGCCCAAGGGCCTTCCTCCCATGTGCCAGGGCTTTGCAGTATGCCCAGGGCCTGCCTCCAGGGTGCCAGGGCTTTGCGCCGTGCACAGGGTCTGCCTCCGGGGCGCATTTCTTGCGGCGGGACGCCGTGAATACGTCCCTGTAGGCTTGACCGCCGCATCCATGCGGCGAACACCCGCCTCCAGAAATCCACCCCGGAGGCAGACCGGACGCGTTGGGGCTTGCGTTCGGGGGGGGGCTCCGAATAGGCGCGCCTCAGGTGCATGGATATCCATCTGCTCTGACAGTAACCCCTGCGGTCCATATTGGAATATCCACAATCGTTTGCGTATGATACGGCCTCGCTTCAGGTGCCAGATGATTGACATCCGTCTGGTGAAACGGGAAGCCGGTACGTCTGCCAGATTCAGCAGATCAGTCCGGCGCTGCCCCCGCAACGGTAGGCGAGACGAGGGTTTCTGCACGTCACAGCAGGAGCCCAGGCAAGGCGGAAAGCCACTGCGCGCAAGCGTGGGAAGGTGCCTTGACCCGGTCAGATGATGACCCGTCCGCAAGCCCGGAGACCGGCCTGATGCGTTCACGCGGCATTGCGGAGGGCTTTGCGCGGCTCGTCTTTTCGGGTCTCATTCCGGCGGATCTCGCCTTGCGGTGCGCACGCACCCACGGGCCTGATCGATCCGCTGCTCTCCTCGTGCCGCATCCTGGCCCAACCACAGGTGCGCGGGCGGCGCACCGGAGAGCACAGATATGCAAACCCGATCCTTCCTGCCGGCAGCCGTGCTGCTGGCCATCCCTTCCTTCGTCAGCGCCCAGGAACAGTTGGCCCAACTGGACCCCATCCTGGTCACCCCCACCCGCACAGCCCAGACCACCGACCAGACCCTGGCCTCCGTCACCGTGATCGACCGGGAGGAGATCGAGCGGTTGCAGCCGAAGGAGTTTGTGGATTTGTTGAGAGGGCGGGCTGGGATTGGTGTGAGTCAGAATGGGGCTTTCGGCAAGAGCACCAGCATTTTCATGCGTGGCACCAATTCCGATCACACGTTGTTGTTGGTTGATGGGGTGCGGATGGGATCAGCAACCACGGGTGGCGCATCTTGGCAGTTTTTGCCTCCATCTGAGATAGAGCGTATCGAGATTGTGCGCGGGCCAAGGACCAGTCTTTATGGCTCAGATGCCATCGGCGGCGTAATACAGGTATTCACCAAGAAAGGGGATGGGCCGGCGCGAGTCCGGGCGCATCTCGGTGCAGGATCTTTCAATGCTTGGGAAATTGGCGCAGGTGTATCGGGGGCGAATGAGAGTACACGGTACAACTTCTCAGCTAATCATTCGTCAACTGATGGAATCAACGTTCAGGACGGGGTAGGTGACGACGGTCGGGACGGTTACGAGAATACATCGGTGACTGCGAGCTTGTCACATGATATAGCTGAAGGGCCGGAATTTTTTGCTACGGTGTTCCATTCTGAAGGTGAAACAGAATTTGATGCCACCGAAAAAGATTGGTATCGGTTTAGTCACGGCGCCGCTCAGCTCGGGCTTCGCGGTCAAGTGACTGATGTGTGGTTTAGTTCCTTATCTCTTGCCCATAGCCGCGATGAGTTAAATAGGCGTGGCGTTTCGCACTCACAGTTCAATACGGCTAGAAACCTAATATCTCTGCAGAATGATTTTTTTATTGGACAGGAACATATATTGACCTTGGGCGCGGACTACCTGGAGGACCGTGTTACGGCCTCTGAGGATTTCTCCCAAACCAGTCGCGATAATGTGGGGTTGTTTGGGCAGTGGCAAGCCGATGTTGGGCAGTACGACATTGCACTCAGCTTACGCCATGACGATAACGAGGCATTTGGGACTGAAACGACGGGGCAGATGGCTTTGGGAATTCAACTTGCCAGCGATTGGAGTGGACGTGCCAGTGTTGGTACCGCTTTCAACGCGCCGACATTCAATCAGCTCTACTATCCTGGGTACGGAAATCAAGACGTTAAGCCTGAGCGTTCTGAGACCTTTGAGGCGGGCGTTCGGTATTCGTCAGGCAACTATTATGGGGATGTGGCGCTCTTCCAGACGAATATTGAAGATCTCATCCCTGTGTTTCCTGTTGAAAATATTGACAACGCGAGAATTCGTGGTGTCGAGCTTGAAGCTGGCCTTGAAGTGAATTATTGGTCGTTCCGTGCCGCATTAACTCATCTTGATCACGAAGATCGCGATACGGGGAAAAAGCTGGAACGTCGGCCTGAGAATTCTGGGCGTCTGGATCTGGATAGATACTGGAACAGGTTTTCTGTTGGAGCAACGGTGACAGCGGAGGGGTATCGGTTCAATGATAAAGAGAATGAGGATCGTCTTGGCGGTTTTGCGCTTGTTGATCTCCGGGCATCCTATAACATTTCCACTGAGTGGACCTTGAATGCAAAACTGGATAATGTTCTTGATAAGGATTACGTGACCACGCGAAGTCGTGTCTATGACTTTACTCAAGATTCTTCCTACTACGTCGACTACAACCAACCCGGCCGCGCCTTCTTCGTCACGTTAAACTACCAGCAACAGTGACCTCCGCCGCCCCTCATCCCCGGCCCTTCTCCCCCGAGGGGAGAAGGGAGTCTGGACTCTTGCTTCTCTCCAGGTGGAGGGGAGTCTGGAATCCCGCTGCTCCCGGGGGACGAAGGGATCATGAGCCCCTCTCCCGCTTGCGGGAGAGGGGTTGGGGTGAGGGCGACGATGTGAATCTGCGAGGCCGACCATGACCACCCACCACTGCCCAGCCCTGCTCATCACCGCCCCGGCCTCCGGTCAGGGGAAGACTACGGTGACGGCGGCGCTGGCGCGCTACCATCGTAACCAGGGCCGGCGGGTGCGGGTGTTCAAGGCGGGGCCGGATTTCCTTGACCCGATGATCCACCAGCAGGCCAGTGGCCACCCGGTGCACACCCTGGACATGTGGATGACCGGCGAGGAAGACGCCCGGCAACGCCTGTATGAGGCGGCGGGCGAGTCGGATCTGATCCTGGTGGAAGGCGTGATGGGTCTGTTCGACGGGCGACCCTCCAGCGCCGACATCGCTGCCCGGTTCGGCATCCCGGTGATGCCGGCCATCAACGGCGCCGCCATGGCCCAGACCTTCGGTGCCCTGGCCCATGGTCTGTCCACCTTCCGCTCCGATGTGCCCTTTGCCGGTGTGCTGGCCAATCGCGTCAGTGGAGAGCGACATTACGGCATGCTCATGGAATGCCTGCCCGAACACCTCACCGCCTTTGGTTATCTGCCCAAGTCCGCCGACGCCGCGTTGCCCAGTCGGCATCTGGGCCTGGTGCAGGCCGAGGAGATCGCGGATCTCGATGCGCGACTGGAGGCCGCAGCCGCCCAGCTGGTGTGGAAGCCGGAGGGGCTGCCGCCGCCGGTGACCTTTGAGCCGGGTCATGCCGAGCCGGTGCCGCGCTCCCTGGAGGGTCGGCGCATTGCCATCGCCCGGGATCAGGCCTTCGCCTTCATCTATCCCGCCAATCTGGAGTTGCTGGAGCGGATGGGGGCCAATCTGCGGTTCTTCTCCCCGGTGGCCGGGGAGGGGTTGCCCGAGGCGGATGCGGTGTATCTGCCCGGGGGGTATCCGGAGTTGCACATGCAGGCCCTGGCGGCCAATGTCGGATTGAAGCGGGACCTGGCCGACCACGTACAGGCCGGGCGGCCTCTGCTGGCCGAATGTGGTGGCATGCTCTATTTGCTGGACCGGCTGGAGGATCAGGAGGGGCAGGGGGCGGCGATGGCCGGTCTGCTGGCGGGGGCGGCGCGGATGCAGGGGCGGTTGGCATCGCTGGGGCCTCAGGAGGTCACGTTGCCGGAGGGTGTCCTGCGGGGTCACACCTTCCATCACTCGGCCATGGAGTCACCGCTGACCCCGTTGACGCGGTCGCGGTGCCCTAATGGGCGTGCGACGTCGGAGCCGGTGTATCGGGTGGGGGGGCTGACGGCGACGTATGTGCATCTTTATTTTCCTTCCAATCCTGAGGCAGTGGGGAGATTGTTTGGTGGGTGAGGGAGCCTTGGGGCAGTGTGCTCGCCGCGGCCCTCACCCCAACCCCTCTCCCGCCAGCGGGAGAGGGGCTCAAACTCCCTTCTCCCCTGGGGGGAGAAGGGTCGGGGATGAGGGGGAAACGGAGGGCACCATGCCCAAGATGGCCATTCGAAGTGCTGAGATGACACCTGCATGCTGACATTCACCCTCATCCTGGCAGCCCTGCTGCTGGACCGCCTGCTCGGTGAGCCCCGGCGCTGGCATCCCCTGGTGGGCTTCGGGGCGCTGATCGACGCGGCGGAGCGGCGGGGCTATGCCGACGACCGGCGCCGCGGGGCCTGGTTAGTGGCGGGGCTGGTGATTCCGCTGGTACTGTTCAGCGCCTGGTTGACCGCGCCGGCCTGGGGCTGGGCAGTGGAACTGCTGCTGTTGTACCTGGCCATTGGTTGGCGCAGCCTGGGAGAGCATGGGCGCGGCATCGGCGCGGCCCTTCTGCAGGGCGATCTGCCTCAGGCCCGGGAGCGGGTGGCCTTTCTGGTGAGCCGGGACACCCAGGATATTGATGAGCAGGAGATCAGCAAGGCCACCGTGGAGTCGGTGCTGGAAAACGGCAACGATGCCGTGTTCGCGCCCATCTTCTGGTTCGTGGTGGCGGGAGCGCCCGGCGTGGTCGCCTATCGGTTGGTGAACACCCTGGATGCCATGTGGGGTTATCGGAATGACCGCTACCGGCATTTTGGCTGGGCGGCGGCGCGGCTGGATGATGTGCTCAATTACCTCCCCGCGCGCCTGACGGCCCTGGCTTATGCCTTGAGCGCAGGCGGCCTTGAGGCCACGCGTCGGGCCTTCCGCTGCTGGCGCCGTCAGGGAACGGTGTGGAAGAGCCCCAACGCCGGCCCGGTGATGGCCGCTGGTGCCGGGGCCCTGGGCGTGCGTCTGGGTGGGGCGGCCATCTACCATGGACGCAGCGAGGCGCGCCCGGACCTGGGCGAGGGCTTGGATGCCCGGGGCGTGGATATCGATCGGGCGCTGGACCTGATGCGCCGGGCCATGGGGATCTGGCTGGCGGTGTTGGGAATCGGTGCCCTGATCATCATGATGTGATGAGGCCAGATGATCGCCCAGC